>JBBITS010000144.1:0-3966 GCA_037440665.1 Chloroflexota bacterium | reverse complement strand
GGTGCCGGGCGAAGCGCAGTCTGCGCATCGGCGCCGACGCGCGCGTCCGCGCCGATGCCGGGCAGCGCCAGGCCGGTCAGCGGCGATGCGGCGGCGACGCTCCCCGAGGTGATGCTGCGCGGGAGGAAGATGTAGGAAAGGACGCCGGCGCCAATGAGGCCCAGAACGAGACCGTGGGTCAGGGGCCGGCGGGCCCGCCGCGGCGCGGCGCGCGGCGCTTTCAGTTCGCTCGCTGTCGGCACTCCCCGGGTTCCTCCTTCGGAGTGCTGGCCGGACTGAACTCTAATACCGCCTACTCCTGCTACGCGCCCGGACCGC
Organism: Chloroflexota bacterium; assembly: GCA_037440665.1. Lineage (GTDB taxonomy): Bacteria > Chloroflexota > Dehalococcoidia > DSTF01 > JACRBR01 > DATLZC01. The sequence continues at coordinate 3,648 of JBBITS010000144.1, read as the reverse complement.
TCGATCCAGTGTGCGGTTGCGAGGCAACCCGCGCCTCGCTCGGGCACACGTCGGGGCAAGTATACCCCACGCTGTCAAATCGTGTCGACTTTCACAATTACTGCTCAGATTCGGGCGCGCGCCACCTCGGGCCGGAAATCGGGGCGCTTCCCTACATCTCGGCGCGGAGCGTCGCCAGGAACTCGGCGTTGTCGCGCGTCCGCTGCAACCGCTCCAGCAGGCGCTCCGTGGCCTCCGACGGGTTGGCCGCGTTGGAGGCGATCATTGCCGTCATGCGCCGCACCAGCCACACCTGCTTCAGCGTCTCCTCGTCCAGCAGCAGCTCCTCGCGGCGCGTGCTGGAGCGCTGGATGTCGATGGCCGGGAACACGCGGCGTTCGGCCAGCCGGCGATCGAGGAACAGCTCCATGTTGCCGGTGCCCTTGAACTCCTCGAAGATCACCTCGTCCATGCGGCTGCCGGTGTCCACGAGGCAGGTAGCGATGATGGTGAGGCTGCCGCCCTCCTCGGTGTTGCGGGCGGCGCCGAAGATGCGCTTGGGTGGGTAGAGCGCGATGGGGTCGATGCCGCCAGTGAGCGTGCGGCCGCTGGGCGGCATCGCCAGGTTGTAGGCGCGCGTCAGCCGCGTGATGCTGTCCAGCAGCACCACCACGTCGGTCCCCGCCTCCACCAGACGCTTGGCGCGCTCCAGCCCCATCTCCGCGACGTGCGTGTGATCCTCCACCGGCTCGTCAAACGTCGACGCGATGACCTCGCCCCGCACCGAGCGGCGCATGTCGGTCACTTCTTCAGGCCGTTCGCCGATGAGCAGGACGATCAGGTGGATGTCGTCGAAGTTGGTGGCGACGCCGTTGGCGATGTCCTTCAGCAGGAAGGTCTTCCCCGCCTTGGGTGGCGACACGATGAGACCGCGCTGTCCGCGGCCTATGGGCGAGATGAGGTCGATCACCCGCTTCGAAAGATTCTGGGGCGCCGTCTCCAGTTTGATCTGCCGGTTGGGGAAGATGGCCGTCAGATTCTCGAAGTGCGGCCGCGCCTTGGCGACCTCCGGGTCGACGCCGTTGACAGCCTCGACGCGGAGGAGGCCGTAGTACTTCTCACTGTCCTTGGGCGGACGGACCTGGCCCGTCACGTAGTCGCCAGTGCGCAGGGCGAAGCGCCGCACCTGCGACTGTGAGACGTAGACGTCGTTGGGGCTGGGCAGCATCGACTCGCCGCGCAGGAACCCGAAGCCGTCGTCGACGACCTCGAGGATGCCGCCGGTGAAGATGTTGCCCTCTTTCTCGGTTTGCGCCTGCAGCAAGCGGAAAATCAACTCCTGCTTCTTGAGCGTGCTATATCCGGAGATGCCCATGTCCCTGGCGGCATCGAGCAACTCCTCGCGGGTCTTCCGTTCCAGTTCAGCGATGTTCACGGGGCCGCTCCGTCACCCGGGAGGCTCGCGAAGAGACGCTACAGCGTGCCCGCAATGCCCTCAGGCCTCAATGCGTTTGTCCAAGGGAATCGGCGCCGGGAGATGCGGGCGCCGGGATGTGTGCGGTGACCGGATATCTATGGAAAGTCCGGTAATTGCATACCCCATGCGTGGGGCCGTGTCAAGAGAATCGGCCCGCCCGAGGGTCGGGGATTCCCCCGATTTGCCTTCCGCCGCCCTCGGGCCGTGTGGTACCGTGTCTCCAAAGGCGACTCTCTGAGACCATCCGGCCCGTCCGGAGGCAATCCGCCATGACGACACGGCCAGCCCGCGCTCCGCGGCCGCATCCAGAGGTGTGGTACTCCCGTCCTTCCCTCAGGGAAGGGCGGGATGCGATTGGGTCGCGCTCCTCCCGCTGCGGCTGAACCCGCTCTTCCTCTGGGAAGAGCCACCCGCCCTCACGGGCGGACCACCACCGGAGGCGACGGACCCATGCTGGTCGAACTGTACGACACGACGCTGCGCGACGGCGCCCAGATGGAGGGCATCTCACTCAGCGTCGAAGACAAGCTCAAGATCGCCCGCAAGCTCGACGAGATCGGCGTTCACTACGTCGAAGGCGGCTGGCCGGGCTCAAACCCCAAGGACGCCGAGTTCTTCGCCCGCGCCCGCGACCTGAACTTCCGCCACGCGCGCCTTGCCGCTTTCGGCAGCACGCGCAAGGCCGGTGGCAAGGCCGATGGCGACGCCAACCTGCGCGCGCTCCTCGACGCCGGAACCCCTGTCTGCACACTGGTCGGCAAGGCCAGCGACATGCAGGTGCGCGACGTCCTCGAGACCACCGGCGAAGAAAACCTAGCGATGATCGCCGACTCCGTCCGCTTCCTCAAGGCGCAGGGCAAGACAGTGTTCTTCGACGCCGAGCACCTCTTCGACGGCTTCATCTCTGACAGCGCCTACGCGCTGGCGTGCCTGCGCGCGGCGGCGCAGGCCGGCGCCGACTGCCTGGTGCTCTGCGACACCAACGGAGGCGCGATCACCTCGCGCCTCGTCGAGATCATACGCGCCGTGCAGTCGGCGACCGACGCTCCTCTCGGCATCCACGTCCACAACGACGCCGGCCTCGCCGTCGCCAACTCGCTGGCGGCCGTCGAGCTGGGCGTGCGCCACGTGCAGGGCTGCATGAACGGCTACGGCGAGCGCTGCGGCAACGCCGACATGGCCGCCATCATCCCGAACCTCAAGCTCAAGATGGGCATCGACGTGGTCACCGGCGATCAGCTCGCCCGCCTGACTCAGGCCAGCCACTACATCGCCGAGGTCGCCAACATGGCCCCGAACCCCTATGCGCCCTACGTGGGCGTCAGCGCCTTCGCGCACAAGGCGGGGCTGCACGCCGCGGGCATCGTCAAGAGCGAGATGTCGTACCAGCACGTGCCGCCCGAAGCCGTCGGCAACACGCGGCGCCTGCTGGTCTCTGAACTCGGAGGCAGCAGCGGCGTCCTCCAGAAGGTGCGCGAGCAAGGGATCGACGTCGATCTGGACCGCGACCAGGCGCGGGCGCTCCAGGAGAAGATCAACGAGATGGAGGCCCGCGGCTACCAGTACGAGGGCGCCGAGGCCTCGTTCGAACTGCTCGTGCGCCGCTCGCGGCCTTCCTGGCGGCCGCTCTTCGAGCTGGAGGACTTCTGGATCGTCGAGCGGCGCGCCGTCCACGGCGCCGCGGGGCGCGAGATGCAGGCCGAGGCTATGGTCAAGCTCGCCGTCGGTGGCGAGATCATCCAGACGGCCGCCGACGGCAACGGCCCCGTCAACGCCCTCGACGCCGCCGTGCGCAAGGCGCTGCGCCAGTTCTTCCCGGAGATCGACGCCGTCAAGCTGGTGGACTACAAGGTGCGCATCATCGACAGCGCCGCCGCCACCGCCGCCTCCGTGCGCGTGCTCATCGAGTCCACCGACGGCGAGCGCCTGTGGACCACCGTCGGCGCCTCCACAGACATCATCGAAGCGTCGTGGCTGGCGCTGCAGGACTGCCTGGAGTACTACCTGGTGAAGCGCGGCCGCGCGGCGTCAGCGGCGAAATAGCGCGCCACTTCATTCGGAGTCCTTCCGCAGGAAGGACGAAGAATCTCGAAGAGTCGCCTCGGGAGACTGGCGAGGGGTCTGGGGGTGTCCCCCAGATTCAAACCACCTGCTGGACTGGCGTGTGGGCAAGAAAGACCCTTCTTCTCCGG
>JBBITS010000143.1:476-6646 GCA_037440665.1 Chloroflexota bacterium | reverse complement strand
CTCGGTGTAGTCATAGACGGCCCAGGGCGTCACGACGCGCCACGGGACGGTGCCGCGCGGCAGTCCGGCGCGCTCGCGGGCGCCCGGCGTGCCGTCGAGGAAGCCCGGCGACGAGATGAAGTCGACGCGGTCCACGAACTTGCGCTTCTCCTGGTCGGTCATCAGGATCGTGCGCCAGCACATCGCCGCGATGGAGTCGGCGCCGCCGGGTCCGCCGAAGCGGCGCATCCTCTCGCCGTACGTGCCGATGGCCGTGGAGTTGATGTTGCCATACTGATCGACCTGCAGCGTGTTGAGGATGCCGTAGTCCATCAGCCCGAGCTGGGCGTGATTGTGGGCCGTGTTCATGGTGCCCCACGCCAGCGCCTTGTAGCTCGCCTTCGCCGACACCATGGTCATGATGGGGTCGAAGGGGAGCATGGGTTCGGGGGCGATGACGCCGTCCTCGGTGATGTACTGGGCCTGCGGCGCGTAGAGCTTCTTGCCCATGAGGATGGCGTACATGGGGCCGCCGCCGCCCGCGACCCAGTAGGTCTTGCCGTCCTCGATCATGCGCGCGACGGTGCAAATCTGCATCTCGCGCTCGGAAAACGACGTGACCAGGGTCATGGCTGGTAACCCTCCTTTGTGGCGACGCGCTTCCGGAGTTCCAGGAGCTTGGGGACGCCCACGAGCTTCTCCAGGAACTCCTGGTGGTTGACCGCTCCGTACACCCACTTGTCCAGGTACGCCTTTGTCTGTCCGGTCATGGTCGCGCCGACGACCTGCACGACGTGGGCGGGGTCGGACGCGTAGTAGCCCGCGCACTCGCCCGGGTAGGCGCCGAAGGGCGCCTCCACGACAGCGTCCACGGCGTAGTACGGGATGGACGTGCGCCCGGGGTCGCGCCGTATCTCGTCGTTGCTGACGATCTCTTCGGCCGAGATTATGACCTTACGCGACGCCATCGCCGTCTCGACGTGCGCGATGCCCGTGCCGAAGATGCGCGCGTTGCCGTACTCGTCGGCCTGCTGGGCGTGGATGATGGCGACGTCGGGATTCAGCGCAGGGAGGACGACGGTGGGCTGGCCGGTGAACGGGTCTTCGATGAGCTTGGCGCCGGAGTGCTTGAAGCCGTCGGTCCCGCCGAAGCAGCGGACCGGGATGAACGGCAGGCCCTGCGCCCCTGCCTGGAGGCGGATGGTCAGCACCGCGTTGCTGTACTCATAGACTTTCACCTTGCCTTCGTTGACCAGCCGGTCGATGGTTTGGCCGAACAGGAAGAAGCCGCAGTCGACCTTGCTGGCGCACCCGGCCTCGCCCAGCAGCGCCACGTCGACCCAGGTGAACTTGCCGCAAAGCCAGAGGTCCTTCTTGCCCTGGCGGATGATCTCGCGGATGAGGGACGACGGGCCTCGCTGGAGGTAGTTGCAGTCGTAGACCAGGTAGTCGCCGTCCTCGACGAAATTCGAGACGGCCTCCTGCTCGGTCACGACCTTGTTGACCAGCGCGCGCGACTTGTGGTCGCGCACCCACTCGCGGAACCTGTCGGGGTCGACCTTCAGGTACTCCTCGGCGCCTTCGTCGAGGACCTTGAGTTCTCGCATCGGCCTCTGTCTCCTCCTTCCCGTGGCGCGAAGTGGAGTATACGACAGCCCCGTAAGCCGGAAAACGGCCGACCGGCGTAGCGAGCGCGTTCTTCGACGCCGACACTGGAAACGGAGGAGGCGGGGCATTTGCTAAGATCGTTCGAGATGGCCGGAACCGCCCAGGGGCAGCGAGGAATGCTGGCGAGAGGCGAGGTTCGCTCGCGCCTGGCCCTAGCCGTAGCCCTGACGGCCCTCTTCATGGGGGTCGAGGTCGCCGGCGGCATCCTGACGTCGTCCCTGGCGCTCATCGCCGACGCCGGCCACATGGCCACGGACGTGGCGGCTCTCTCCTTCAGCCTGTTCGCCTTCTGGATGGCCGCGCGTCCGGCGCCGCCCGAGCGCACCTTCGGCTACTACCGCGTCGAGATTCTGGCGGCGCTGGGCAACGGCATCGGCCTGTTCCTGCTGGTGGCATACGTGGTCTGGGAGGCCGTTGCCCGGATGGCCGACCCGCCGGATGTCCGGGCGGGCCCGATGCTGGCGGTGGCCGCGATGGGGCTGGGCGTCAACCTGACCGTGGGCGCGCTGCTGGCCGGGGAGCGGAGCCGGAACCTCAACGTGCGGGGCGCGTTCTTGCACGTCGCGGGTGACGCGCTGGGGTCCATCGGCGTCATCGTCGCAGCGGCCGTCATTCTCGCCATGGGTACGGCGGTCGTGGACCCGATCATCTCGATGGTGATAGCCGGGCTCATTATGATTGGCGCCGTGCGGCTGGTGTGGGAGACGGTCGACGTCCTGCTGGAGACGACGCCGCGCCACCTGGACCTTGCTGCGTTAACGCAGGCATTGCAGGGGCTCCCCGGCGTCAACAGCGTGCATGACGTCCACGTCTGGACCGTTACCAGCGGCTTCGTAGCCATGAGCGCGCATGTGTCGGTGGCCGGCGGCCCCGAGCACGATGAGGTCCTGATCCGGGGTCAGGAGCTACTGAAGGAGCGGTTCGGCATCGACCACGCGACGCTTCAGCTTGAGACGCCCGAACTCGAAGAGTTGCTGCCCGACGGCTGCCTGCCGGGCTCTACGTGCGCACTGGTGCACGGCGGCCGCCATATGGAGACGGCCGCCGCCCAGAGTCAGACTTCCTCCTGAGGTGCGAGACCCCGGCTGTTGAGCGCGTCGTCCATGTCTCGCAGAACGCGGGGCAAGCCAGCAGACGTCAGCGCCAGCGCGACGGCCAGCAGCACGGCCGACACCACGCACCACATGCAGATGGCCTCGATGACCTCCATCTCCAGGTAGGTCAGGTAGGCCGAGTAGCCCGTGCCCATGAGGGCAAGGAACCACGCTCCGAGGCCGAGGAGCCACGCGCCGCGCAGCGACCACGCGGCGGAGCTTGTCAGCAGCCCCACGTACAGCAGAACTCCCAGGAGAGCTACGGGGACGCCCGCCATCTTGGCGTACTTGCTGTTCTGCACGGTTTCGCAGCCGTGGACGACGGCGCAGGCCACCGTCTGGTCCGCATAGTGCGTGTACGTCAGGTAGCCGGACACGCCGATGCCCGCCAGCGCCACCAGGGCGGTCGCGATCCCCAGATAGCGGGCGCTCGCGTTCACTGACCGCCTCCCGAGGCCTTGGCGAGTTCTGCTTCTACTACCTCTTTGAACTCGCTGTACGACCGCACGCCTTTCACGGCGACGTCGTTGACGAAGAAGTACGGCGTGGACGAGATGCCGGCGTTGTTGGCCTCTTCGCGCTCGTCCAGGACCTCCTGACGGTGGGTCTCGTTGGTCATGCACTCCTCGAACATCGCTGTGTCGAGGCCAACGTCCTCGGCCAGTTCTACCAGCCGGTCGGGGCTGAAGGCGCCGCTGTTCTCTGCGCCCTGCGCGTCGAACAGGGCGTCATGGTACTCCCAGAACTTCTCCTGATCTTCGGCGCAGAGGCTGGCCTCGGCAGCCAGCACCGACTCGTCGCCGAGGAAGGCGAGGTTGCGGAATTCGAGGCTCGCCTTGCCGGTGTCTACGTACTCCTCGGTGAACTTGCTGACGACGTCGACCTCGGCCTTCTTGCAGTACGGGCACTGGAAGTCGGCATACTCGATGACCTTCACGGGCGCGCTGGCGTCGCCCAGAAACCGTCCCGGAGCTGTTACCACTCGTTCCGGCACCTTTTCATCGTTCTGTGTGAATTGCCCGGCTACGATGAAGCCGAGCACGGCGACGACCGCCAGGGCGGCGGCCCCGGCGACGACGTACGGCGCGAAACTGCGGCCGGTGCCTCCAGCGCCCCCGCGTGATGCGCCCTTACGTGGGTTCTTCTTGCTCATCGCTCTCCTCCCGGCCGCCTGTGGCGGCCTGTAACTCCGTCCGAGAGGGGTTACAGGGAGGCGAACACCGGAGGGCGGTCGATGACCGAAGACGGCGCTTCGTAGCGCGTGTTGCCGCCGTCCGGGGCGGGGCGCTCAAACGGCTGGGGAGGGTCGGCCTCCGTGTCGAGCACGACGCCGCCGGCCACGACCTGGACGAAGACCAACGCCTTACAGCCCGATGGCCCGCCGTCGCAGTTATCAAACGCGGCGTGCGCCGGGCCGGGGTCCGCAGGAGGCAGGGCGTAGCCGGGCTGCACCATGGCGTGGAGGAAGAAGGCAAGCGCGACCACTGCCCCGCCCAGGAAGGCGCAGCGAGCGGACAGACGCCGACGGCAGGGCGTAGTGCGCATAGTCTCTCCATACTATAACGGCTGGGAGAGGCGCTGTTTCAGGGGCCGGACGGCCCCTCAGCAGGGAATCGCCGCGGGCCCGGCTCCTTGCCCGGAGAACGGCCATCGCCCATGCTCAGTAAGTGCCTACTCCCTTTGGTCATGGCCTCGCGGCCTACGCGCTCGGACGGATAGCCGGCCTCCGCGACCGGGGGGACGTCATGGCGTTCGTGGCCGGCGGAGTGATTCCCGACCTTGATCTCCTGGCTGGGCTGGCGCTGCAGGGAGACCCGATGGCCCTCCACCGCCGGTTCGGGACGCACACGCTGCTGACGCCTGCCGTGATCGCCAGCGTGGCGCTCCTTGCGGGCCGAGCGCGGGCGCGGCGCGGGATCATAGTCGCTGCTGGAGCCGCTCTGCACCTGGCCATGGACGTGATGCCGTGGGTCTACGTGAAGGCCGAGCCAACTTCCGAGGAGGGCTGGCTGCAGTTCGTGTCCGCGGTCGCCCGCAGTTCCGCGATGGACATCGCCGCGTTCGGGACGCTGGCGCTGGCGGCGTGGGCGCTGACGTCGCGCAGGCGCGGGGCCTAGTCGCGAATCAGGTCGAGGAACCGCTTCAGCATGCGGGCCGTGGCGCCCCAGATGACGTGCTCGCCGTAGCGGAATGATGGCAGGACGACGTCCTGGCCCTGCAGGCGGCGCACCTCCTCGATGAGATTGCGGTTGTCCAGCAGGTGGTCGACAGGCGCCTCGATGATCTCCGCCACCTCGTGGGCGTTCGGCGCGAACGGGTAGGGCGCCGGGTGCGTGAGCGCGCCCACGTACGGCGTCACGACGAAGTTCGAAACGGTGATCATGTCGTCCATGGGCCCGAACACCTCGACGTGATCCGGGTGGACGCCGATCTCCTCGTGGGTCTCCCGAAGCGCGCAGACGTCCAGCCCTGGGTCGCCTTCGTCAAGGGCGCCGCCGGGGAAAGAGATTTGTCCCTTGTGGTGCTCCACGAGGTCGGTGCGTTTGGTGAGCAGCACGTGCAGCCGCTGGTCTTTCTCGTACAGGGGGATGAGGACGGCGGCGCGCGGGAGGCCACTGTCCGCGATGGGGGTTCGAGCGTAGCCCTGCACCAGCGTCCGGATACGGTCGATCACACCGCATTATCGCGCGAAGAGGCCGAGGCGGAAAAGCGGACCTAGGGCGCGCCCTGGCCCAGACCCTCGTTCATGCTGCCGGAACGGAAGCCGGCTAGATCGAGAGTCACGTACTTGAAGCCGAGGTTCTTCAGGCGGCTGACGACGAGGTCGCGGTTCCCCGCGCTCAGCAATTCGCTCATGACCTCGGGCTCCACTTCGATGCGCGCCACGTCGCCGTGATGCCTCACGCGGAGCTGCCGGAGCCCCAGCGACCGCAGGACGGCCTCGGCCGCTCCCACCTGGTCCAGCGCCTCGATGGTTACGGGCGTGCCGTAGGGGATGCGAGACGCCAGGCAGGCCATCGCGGGCTTGTCCCATGTCGGCAGGCCGCGCTGACGCGATAGCTCCCGTATCTCGGCCTTGGTGAGCCCGGCCTCGACGAGCGGGCTGCGGACGGCGCGCTCGGCGGCGGCCAGACGTCCGGGGCGGTGATCGCCCAGGTCGTCGGCGTTGCAGCCGTCCGCCACCACGGAGTAGCCGTTATCGCGGGCGTAGGCGGCCAGGACCTCGAACAGTTCGGTCTTGCAGTGGTAGCAGCGCATGGGGGAGTTCTCGATATAACCATCGCGATCCATCTCGTGGGTGTCGAGCAGGACGTGGCGGATGCCGATGCGGGTGGCAAGGTCCCGGGCTTCTTCGATTTCCGTGGCCGCGATGGACGGTGAAACTCCGGTGACGGCGACCGCGCGGCCGCCGATCACGTTGGCGTTGCC
>JBBITS010000143.1:0-445 GCA_037440665.1 Chloroflexota bacterium | reverse complement strand
GCTGTCGACGCCTCCCGAATAGGCGACGACCACGGACCCCATGTCGGTAAGGATTCCGGCCAATTCCCGGCGCTTCTGGGACAGCATCAAGGCCATCTTAGCATCCGTTGTCTGGCTGGTGCCCCTTCGGAAGACCCCGTTTCGTGTAGATATAGGGGCGAAGGGCCGATACCTAAGCGGAGGACCTGAATGCCCTGGCTCCGAGACCTGCCCATCCACCTGCGGTTTGGGCTGGCCAGCTTCGCGGTGTGCGCTGCACTGGGCGTCGTCGTGGGCTTCGTGGGCGGCCTTATGGCCGAACGGGGGGCGCTACGCAGCGCGGGAGTGACCCTGGCCCAGACCAAAGGTCCGGAGGCGCTGGCAGCCGCCGCCGATACCGAGGCGGCCTCCGCAGACGCTCTGCTTGGCGTCGAGGCGGTGCGGGTGGTTTCGCTCTCTGGCGACG
>JBBITS010000142.1:347-6762 GCA_037440665.1 Chloroflexota bacterium | reverse complement strand
ACCGATGGCGAAACAGGGCCAATGGTCCCCATCGCGAGTCCGTTCGGCCCCCGGCATCACAGCACGCGACTACCCCTACCCTTCCTCCCCAGGCGTCCGTGAGCCATGATGCCCCTGTGGACCCTCTGGTGGTCATCTTCGTCATCGCGATCACGCTTCTGGCCAGCATTGGGCAGAGCTTCACAGGGTTCGGGTTTGGTCTGACGGTCGTGCCGGTCTTCGTGCTCGTGCTGAACGTGCACGACACCGTCGTGGTCTCAACGCTGCTTGGCCTCGCCAACGTCGCCCTGCTGGCTCTCCGCGTCTGGCAAAGTGTGCCGTGGCTGACCGTCGGCCGTGTGCTGGCGGGCAGCGTCAGCGGCATGCCTCTGGGCCTCGCCATTCTCGTCTTCGCGCCCGAGGACGTCCTGCGCCTCGGCGTGGGCATGGCCACCATCGCCATGGCTGGCGCGCTGGCATCGGGACTCCGCATCACGGCGAGCGGCGCGGCGACAGAGGTGGCCGTGGGCCTGACGTCGGGCGTGCTGCGCACCAGCACCAGCATGTCCGGGCCGCCGCTGGTGATCTACTTGCACGGACACCACTACCCGCGGGAGCAGTTCCGGGCAGCCCTCACGATGTATTTCCTGATCGGCAGCCTCGTGTCCGTGGGAGCGTTCTTCGGGGCCGACGTGGTCACCGGCGACGCGCTGCTCCTCGCCGCCGCGGCGCTGCCCGCCGTCTATGCGGGAAGCTGGACAGGCGATCGCCTGCTGCGCCGCGTCGACCCGTCTCTCTTCCGTCGGCTCGTGCTGGTCCTCTTGATCGCGACCGCCCTGACGGCCATCGGATCCTCGATCCACCAACTCGCCACCTGACCGCTAGGGGTCAGGCCAGCAGCATGCCCTCGATGACCTGCACAGGGTACGGGAGCTGCATCAGGTGGTCGTGGAAGGTCCGCTGGTCGTAGGCTGCACCGGCCTTCCGCCGGAACTTCTCGCGCAGGTCAAGGATCTCGTGCTTGCCGAGCGTGTACGCGTAGTAGACCGGTCCTATGACACCCCGCCTGGTCTCGCGCTCGGCGATGAGCGGCGTCGCGTAGCCCTCGTCGATGAAGAACCGGACGGTCTGCTCGAAGGTCCAGCCCTGCGTGTGCATGCCGAAGGCGGCGAGGTAGCGGCACAGACGCAAGAGCGCCTCGCGGATCTGCATGATCTCAAGGCGCGGGTCGCCGTCGCCGTATCCCGCCTCGATCATCAACTGCTCGACGTAGTGCGCCCAGCCCTCGATGGCCGTCGTCGTGAGAAGAAACTTGCCGGCGTCGCTGGCGGCGTTCCACAGGTAGGTGAGGTGGACGTAGTGCCCGGGGTACGCCTCGTGGGCGGTAATGCCCGGCATGCTGTGGCGATTGAAGAACTTGAGGTACGCCTCCGTGCGCTCAGGCGGCCACGCTGGATCGGGAGGCGTCACGTAGTAGTAGGCTTCGGTGGCGTTCTTCTCCCACGCGCCGGGAGGGCTACACGCCGCCTGCACCGTCGCGCGGCTGAACCCGGGCGTCTCCTTCACCTGAATGCGGACTTCGGTGGGTATAGTGCAGAGACGGGCGTCGATGCTGAACTGGCGCAGGTCTTCCAAGAGAGCTTCCGTATCGGGCAGCAGGCCTTCGGGCACAGGGTGATCGCGCGACACTTCATCGACGACCTCAGCGGGCGAAGCGCCCGGCTTGATCCGCGACGCCACGTCCCGCAGCCGTTCCTGATGTGCCCGCAGGTCTTCCCTACCGCGCTTCACCAGTTCCTCCAACGGCCGGTCGACGAAGTCAACGTAGCGCAGGAGCTTGCCGATACGATCGGCGCCCCACGCGAACTCGTCAGTGGCGCGCGGCAGCAGGTCATCCTTCATCCAGGCGACGTACGCCTCGACGGCGCCGAGGGCGTCGGTGGACGCCGCCTCGAACTCGCCGAGGAGAACGTTGTCATCAAGGCCAGACAACGCGTCAGGAAGGTCACGCAGGAAGAGGCTGCGCAGGCCCATGCCTTGCTCGATGGCGGTCTCGACGTGGATTCGCGAAGGCTCCTCAACGTTGGCCTTCGCCTGATCCAGCAGGCGCGGCGTCTCGCGCAGCCGCGACACCAGCACCTTGGCGCGTTCCTTCAGAGGCGCGAAGTCACGGATCACGAGGCCATTCAGCGAAGCGCCGATGGTCCCGAGATAGCCGCCAGGGTTACGCCGCCACGACTGCACCTCGTCGATGTCGGTCAACTCCCAGCGCAGACGCCGCTCGATCAGTTCGCGGTCGGCGCGCTCAGAGGGCGAGAGGCGCGAAGCGTCGATCGCGACGGCGCGATCGAGTTGCTTCTGCAGGGTGCGGCGGCGGCCGTCGATGGCTTCGCGGCTGCGGTCCTCAAGCCTGTGGTCGTGCTGGTGGAAACCGCGCGCGGTGGCGCCTGCCGGCGCATACGCCAGCGCGGCGTCCATGTAGTCGCGCACAAGGTCCTGGAGGTCCTTGCCAGGCATCTGTGTGCCCTCCTCGGTGCAGGGATAACGCAGTCTGGCGATGATACGCGCGCCGTTGGTAGGCGGGCAAGCCGGTGGCGAGGCTACGCTCCCAGGTACTTCTCGGCGTAGCGTCTCGCCTGGGCGATGACCTCTTCCACGCGGTCCGGCGAGCGTTCGATGGTCCCGTCGACGACGGCCAGTGTTGGCCACCAGTGAGCGGCGTCGGGCGCGAGCCGGAATTCGCGGAAGCCGAGCTCGTGCACGCCCGTGCTTCCCCGGCTCGGGTCGCCCGACGACAGATGCATGAAGGTGCGGCAGTACTTCGCGAACACCTCCGGCCACTGCGCGGGCGCTCCGACGTGAGACACCGGCGTAATCGCGCCCAACGCGTCGTACCAGCCTTCGCCCGTCACCAACAGATCGGGGAATCGCGCTCGCAGATCGTCCCGCAGGGCCACGAGTCCTTCGTAGACGCAGTGGCGAGGATCGTTGGTCCAGACATGATCCGTATCGAAGAAGACGGCGGGAAGGCCGTACTTCTCCACGAGCCTGGTCACCTGCTCGACGAGATGGTTGCGCCACGCTGGCGCGCCCGGGTTGAGCCAGGCCTGCCACCCCGGATCGTGGGCGCGGGAGACGTCCCAGTCGGGCTTGTTGCCCTGGAAGACGAGACCGCCCGCGGACATCAGGACGGAGGGCGCGCCCCAACGCTCGAAGTTCGCCAACCCGGTGTTGGCGCAGTTCGCGCCAAACATCGGCATCAGTTTCACGTCCAGCTCGCGGGCGGCGTCGGCGAGCCGTCCGAAACCCTCCTCGCCGCCGAGGCGCGGCTCGGGCCGGTAGTCGCCGTACTGCCAGTAATACCGGCCCTCCCAACCCGAGAGGAACGCCAGCACCCGGCGCCCTTCGATACGGTCCGCGATCCAGCGCAGAGCTTCCACCATGCGGTCGTAGGTGTTGAAGACGTAGCCGGTCCAGTGCATCCCGTGGAGCGTGACGACCAGCGCGATTTCGCGCGCCCAGGCCGGCACGTCGGGACGCGTCTCCCAGGGCCGAAGGCCGAAGGCGCGCTCCAGATGCTCCATGTGGCGAGCCACGACGTCCACTGGGTCGTCGCACGCGCCCACGCGCCAGGGCGGCGCGCACACGGACGACGACATCTCGGTGGCTGCGGGTTCGAAGATGAGTTCGGCCGTCATTCCCGCGCCGGCCGGGTAGAAGGCGAAGCGTTTGGCGCGAACGCGGTCGTCCAGTGATTGCAGATAGAGGTGCGGGCCCGACGGCGGTTTGAGAAAGGCGAGCGGTGTATGGAGCGGCCAAGGGTAGTTGAGAATCAGACCGTCCGGCGGGACCGGTGTGCCGCGCCAGAAGTTCCCTATCACCTCCGATGGAGGCAGGCCGGATAGCGCCAGCTTCAGGCAGCGGATGGCGTTCGGGTGGCTCGCCGACGCGACGAACTCGACGCCATCGGCGGTCTGCCGCGCCTCGATGCGCGCCCGGCCCGGGCTGCGCTCCTGGTCTCCCGCCCACGTGAGCCAGCCGCATTCGATGACCGTCCGGCCGGCGTCGCCGCTGAGGGTCACTGCTCCGGGGTCAAGGCCGTAGGCGTTCTCGAAGGTAATGACCTGCAGGGCCACGCGCCAGCCGTGGACCTCGAACCAGGGATCGCCGGAGTCGAAGCTAAGCTGCTGCATCGGGCATCCTCCGTGGCGCCATCGTGGCATCCAAGACACCCGGCGTTCAAGAGCCCCGCGAGTTTACGCAGGCGTTACACAGAAGCCTTGCCAGACGTTAGCGCTGGTGATATGGTGCGGCATCCCCCGCCATTGATAATGGCGTCAGTTCTGATAACTCAATCATCCCGAACCCGCCGCCGGAAGGAGCGCACTCGCCGGGCGCTTCTCAGAGCGGCGCGCACCCTCATGGCCAGGCACGGGTACGACAAGACGACCATCGCAGCCATCACTCAGGCCGCCGACGTCGGGTTCGGCACCTTCTACCTGTACTTCGAGAGCAAGCGCGACATCCTGCGGGCGCTGGTCGAGGATGCGGTGAACGAGCACGTGGCTAGGATGCAGGCCATCGCTACCCGAAGCGAGCCGCCCGAGGAAGCGATCCGGCAGCTCGTGGCCAGCAACGTCGATTCGGTCATCGCCAACCGCGACCTGTTCCGGATCATCTACCGGCAGGACGGCGGGCGCGAGCGGCCGCTGAGCGCCGTCCACGAGATGTTCCTGCACGCGCTCGAGGACGCCATCG
Source organism: Chloroflexota bacterium (assembly GCA_037440665.1). Classification (GTDB taxonomy): domain Bacteria; phylum Chloroflexota; class Dehalococcoidia; order DSTF01; family JACRBR01; genus DATLZC01. Next base: position 2,025 of record JBBITS010000142.1, on the reverse strand, counting down.
CCCGGGGCATTCACTCCGGGGCATTTCGCAATATGAACCCCGCGCTCGGGGCCAGGGCGATCGCCGGCATGGTGCCGTCGGTACTGCTCTGGGCCGCCCGTTCACGTTCAGCGTCCAGGGATCAACTGGTCGACGCCATCGTCGGCCTGGCGCTGCGTGGCATCATGTACGAGGAGGGGTGAGGTGTCCGTTCAGCATTCCGTTCCGGCAGACCTCCAGTTCGTGACCGGTCCGTCGTGGCGCGCTCGCGCCCTCTGGCTGCTCGCGCTGGCCGTCGTGACCGGCGGTGTCATCTTCGTCACCTACGCCACCTTCTTCTCGGGCGGCGGGGACGTTGCGCGCGACTTCGAGACTCAGGTGGTTGGGCGCACGACCATTCGATCCACCATCGCCGCTTCTGGCATCGCCGTCGCTCAGCAGACCAGCGACGTGAGCTTCGACCACGCAGGACGCGTGAAGACCATCGACGTCGAACTGGGCGACAAGGTGATGGCCGGTCAGGTCCTCGCCACCCTGGACGAGCCTGAAGTCGAGAACTCCGTCCTAGCTGCCGAGTCGCAACTGCGCACCGCTGAAATAAAGCTCAGGCAGATTCTGAAGGGCGCCTCCGAGCCGGAGCTGGCTGCCGCCGAGCAGGGCGTAGCCTCAGCTCAGGCCAGCTTCGACAAGGCCAGCCGCGACCTGCAAACGCTGCGGGAGGGCGCGTCGGCGGCGGACATCGCGTCGGCCGAGCAGGCCGTCGCCAATGCCGAGGCGAACCTCGCAGAGGCCCAGTCCAGGCTCGAGAGCCTGGAAGAAGGCGCCGACGAGTCGGCCATCGCCCAGGCCGAAGCGGCGGTCATCCAGGCTCAGGCCGCGCTGGACGACGCGCTGGCCGACATGGAGAACGCCGACGCCGACGTCGCCTCCGCCACCGGCGACTTCCAGGAGGCGCGCGGCGAGTACTGCACGTGGGAAGACGCCATATCATCCATCTGCCCGGCCTCCGGCCTGTATCCGCCGCCGCTTAGCGACGTCGACGTCGACGCCCTGCAAGAGCAGATCAACGACACGAGCGTCGAGGACGACCTGGACTTCCTGATCGATCAGTCGGCGCTGCTTACGGCCAACGCGGCGTACAACACTGCCGTCCAGAACCGCGACGCCGCCGACGACAACCTCGACCAGCTCGAAAAGAACCTCGAGGCCGCAGAGGCCAAGCTGGACGAGCTGGAGGAGGGCGCGTCGGACGAGGAGATCGACGCCGCCGAGGCGGCCGTCGCAGCGGCCGAGCAGGCGCTGGAAGCGGCGCAGGCGAAACTCGACGACCTCCTCGCTGGCGCCGACGCGGAAGACATCGCCGCCGCCGAAAGCCAGGTCGAGGCAGCGAGGATGGGCGTCTTTTCGGCTCAGGCGAAGCTCGACGATCTGCTGGCGGGGGCCGATGAGGAGGACATCGACCTGGCGAGGGAGAACGTCGAGTCAGCGCGCGTGCAGTTGCTCAGGGCCTATCTACAGCAAGACAAGTCGCGGCTCGTGGCGCCCTTCGACGGCGTGATCGCCGGCATCAACATCCACGAGGGCGAGCTGGCATCCGGGGCGCAAGCCGCCTTCAACCTGCTGACACCCGACGCCCTGCGTCTGGACCTCACCATCGGCGAAGTCGACCTGCCCAGCGTCAAGGCCGGCCAGCCGGGCG
>JBBITS010000142.1:0-337 GCA_037440665.1 Chloroflexota bacterium | reverse complement strand
GTGATACTCCCTCTCAACCCTGTCCGAAGTGCCGCCGGCCAGCCGGGCGGCATCATCTTCGACGCCATTCAGGGGCGGCCGTACATCTTCGTCATCACGTCCGTTGGCCTCGCGCCGCAGGTCCAACAAGGAGTGGTAACCTACATCGCGCGGGCGAACCTGATGGTGCCCGACGACGCGCCGAAGCCGGCGCCGGGCATGAACGGCGCAGCGCTGATCCAGCTCGAGGCGCGCAACAACGCACTGGCCATTCCAACTCGGGCCATTCGCAAGCGCGGCGACCAACAGATCGTCGATGTGCAGCTCGCCGACGGGACAATCGAGGAGCGCGTGGTGG
>JBBITS010000141.1:2323-6850 GCA_037440665.1 Chloroflexota bacterium | reverse complement strand
GGCGGAGGCCCGGGCGCGTCGTCCCAGGCGAAGAGCGGGCTCTCATAGACGGGCGTGTAGAACGCGCCGTCGCACTTGATGCCCTCGGCGCGCAGCGCCCGCACGAAGGTATCGCGACGTACGCCTCCGAACGCGCCCTCGTCGTACATGACGACGTAGCCGTATCCAGCGGGCTGCGTCATGCGCGGCTCGGGCGGGAACATGCGCACGCCGTCGACCCCGTCGAGCAACGACGCCAGGCGCGCAGCGTTCGCGGCGCGACGCTCCGTCTGCTCGGGCAGGCGCTCGAGCTGGGCAAGAAGAACGGCCGCTTGCCACTCTGTGATGCGGTAGTTCCAGCCAAGGACGTGCCGCTCTCCGATGTGACGGTCGGTGCGCCGGGTGCGTCCGGCGTTGACGTATGCGCGCGCCCGCTCGAACACCGCTTCGTCGTTGGTGACAACGATGCCGCCTTCGCCCGCCGTCATCGTCTTCGACGACTGGAAGCTGAACGCGCCCGCGTCGCCCAGCGAGCCCGCGCCCTTGCCACGCCAGAAGCCGCCGTGCATGTGAGCGCAATCCTCGACCACCTTCAGCTCGCGCCGCTGCGCGACCTCGGCGATGCGGTCCATGTCGGCCATGCGCGAGGCGAAGTGCACCGGCAGGATCGCCCGCGTGCGATCGGTGATGGCCTCCTCGATGAGGCCGGGGTCGATGCACCAGTTGTCCGGATGGACGTCGACGAACACTGGCGCCGCGCCGAGGGACAGGATGGCCGACGCTGTCGCGATGAACGTGAGCGCCGGCATGATTACCTCGTCGCCCGACCTGACGCCCGCGCTCTTGAGCGCGACCTCAAGGGCGGTCGTTCCCGCCGACGTGCAGATGCCGTAGGCGGCGCCGTGGTAAGCGCAGAAGCGCTCGGCGAACTCGGCGGCGCGCTCGTTGGGCGTCGGATAGCCGCCCCAGTTGCGGCTTTCCAACACCCGCATGAGCCCCTGGCGCTCGCGGTCGTCGTACTGAGGCCAGGGCGGCCAGGGGGCCTCGCGTACCGGTTTCCCGCCGAGGATGGCGAGTTGCGCCATCGTATTGCCTCCATCGATCTCAGTGGCGCTCCGGCGCATACTATAGTCAATCGGCGACGGCCGGACCACGAGCGATGGCGCATCAGCCGGCGGCAACAGTTCGGAGGAAACCAGTGGAAGTGGATCGTCTCGTTGGCCAGTGGCAAGCTCGCGTCGCTACTGGTCCCGTTTCTGAAGAAGCACTTGAGCAAGACGGCCGCCTGCTGAACTATCACGCCCGCCTCGTCGCCGGGCCAGCCGCCGAGCTGTACGCCCGGCTGGCCCGCATGGGCACGGCTCTGGACGACGCGTGGCCGCTGACGTCGGTGCCCATGAAGAGCGAACTGAACCTCCAGCCGGGCCTCCGCGCGGGACATGGACCCATTGCGTATGAACTGGTGGCGTTCGAGGAGCCGTCGCGCATCGAATGGCGGTTCACCATGGAGCGGCTGCAGGGGCGGTACGAGTACACGCTGACGCCGCGCGATGGCGCGACCCTCGTGGAGAACGTCATCGACGGCCGGGTGTCCGGCGACATGATCGAGGCCTGGCGCGAAGCCGTGGGCCCCTTCCACGACTGGGTGATCGAGCGCATCTTCGACCGTCTGGAGCGCCCGCCTGCTCCGTGGTTCGACGCCCGGTTCTTGCGGGCCATCAAGTAGCGCCGGTCTGCCCTTGCCGCCGAGGGCGCTTCGTGGAACCTTGCGCGCGAGCGGAGTAGAGTAGCGGCGCGCGATGGACCGGCGGTCGCCGGTCAAGGAGGAAACCATGGTCGCAGTGTTCGGTGACGTGACGGCAAAGGACGATTACACGCACCCCCTCGGACCGGAGAAGAACTTCAACGAGAGTATGTACTTCAACTTCTTCGACCGGGCCAGAGGCCTCGGCGGTTTCGTGAGGCTGGGCAACCGCGCCAATGAGGGCTACGCCGAGATGACGGTGTGCCTCTACCTGCCTGGCGGCCCCGTGCTCTTCAATTACAAGCGACCGGAGATATCCACCAACGACGCTTTCGACGTCGGCGGCATGAAGTTTGAGGTCATCGAGCCCCTGGAGAAGCTGCGCACCACGTACGACGGCTCGGCCGTGTACCTCGAGCGTCCCGAGGAGATGGCGAATCCGCGGCAGGCGTTCTCGGCCAACCCCTTCAAGAAGGTCGCGCTCGACCTCGTTCACGAGGCCGTCGGGCCGCTGTACGGCAGCACAGGTGCCGACCGCCAGGTGACGGACCCGGAGAAGGAGTTCGCCACAGCCCACTACGAGCAGCACATGCGCGCTCGCGGCGCGCTGAGTATCGACAGTCAGACGTACGAGATCGACGGTTTTGGGCTGCGCGACCACTCGTGGGGGCCTCGCTACTGGCAGGCCATCCACCACTACCGGTGGCTCACCATCAACTTCGGCCCCGACCTGGGCATGATGTGCTCCATCGTCGCCCGCACGCCCGACGAGGTCACGCGGACGGGCGTCGTCGTTCGTGGCGAAAGAATGGAGCGCATCGCCGACATCGACCTGCAGACCGAGTTCGACGCTAACGGCCTGTACCATCGCGATCTGCGAGCGAAGGTTAGTCTGGAGGGCGGCGAGCAACTCGACCTCTCGGGGCGCGTGATGAGCTTCATTCCGCTGCGCAACCGCCGCGAGGGCATGGTCACGCACATCGGCGAGGGCATGACCGAGTACAGATGCGGCGACCTCGTCGGCTACGGCCTGTCGGAGTACCTGGACCAGGTAGAGTAGCGTGACGCCCGAAGAACTCACCGAGCGCCTTGCGGACTACCTGAAGCGCGCGACGGGCGCGCCATCGGTGCGCGTCGAGGGGCTGCGGCGTCTCACCGGCGGGGCATCCCGCGAGATATGGTCGTTCGACGCCGTCGTTCAGCGCGACGGTGGCGAGGAGACGATGCCACTGGTGCTGCGCATGGACCCGCGCGGCGGCCCGATGGCCACCGAACGGTCGCTGGAGTTCAAGCTCCTGAAAGCCGCGTGCGCCGAGGGCGTGAAGGTCCCGGAGGTGAAGTTCGGCGGCGACGAGTCCCTGGAGTCGCCTTTCTTCATCATGGAGCGCATCGAGGGTGAGACAATAGCGCGGCGGCTGCTGCGCGACGAGCAGTACGCCGAAACGCGACGCGTCCTCCCGGAGCAACTGGCCGGCATTCTCGCCCGCATTCACCGCATCCCCATCGAGAAGTACGGTCTGGAAGGCCTGCCTTCGGCGCCGCCCGGCCGCCCGCCGGCCGAGGGCGAGGTGAAGAAGTACGAGCAGGTGTACCGCATGATCGCGCCGGAGCCGCATCCCGTGTTCGAACTGACCTTCCGCTGGCTGGCTGCGCGCATGCCGCCGGGCGGCGAACGCGCTCTGGTCCACGGCGACTACCGCATCGGCAACGTGATCTTCGGGCCCGAGGGGGCGCGCTCGATCCTCGACTGGGAGCTGGCGCACATCGGCGACCCCATGGAGGACCTAGGGTGGATATGCGTGCGCTCGTGGCGATTCGGCGGATCGCTGCCCGTCGGCGGCATCGGCGAACGCGAACCGTTCTTCCGGGCCTATGAGGCTGCGGGCGGGCATCCGGTGGACGTGGAGCGGGTGCGCTTCTGGGAGGTCTTCGGCAACGTGCGCTGGGGCATCATCTGCATCTCCCAGGCCAGGACGTATCTAGATGGCCGGAGCAAGAGCGTCGAACTGGCGAGCATCGGCCGCCGCATCTCCGAGACCGAGTGGGAACTGCTGAACCTCATGGAGGGCACCTGATGCAGGATCGCCCCACCGCCATCGAGCTGCTGAAGGCCGTCGAGCGCTTCCTCGACGAGGACGTCGTCCCGAACGTCACGGGCACGCGGCAGTTCCACGCCCGCGTCGCGGCCAATGTCATGCGCATCCTGGCGCGCGAACTCGAACTCGACGAAGAGCATCTCGACGCTGAGTGGACGAGCCTGGACGAACTGCTGGGACCGGAAGAACGCCCCTCGACGCGTCAGGCCGTCAGGGAAGCCCTCGCGGTCCGGAACGAGCGCCTGTGCGAATGCATCCGCAACGGCGACGCGGACGGCGGCGAGTTCCAGGGAAAGGCAGTCGAGCACATGCGGCGCACCGTCCGGAACAAGCTGCTGATAGACAATCCCGCGTGGCTGCAGGACGACTCACCTACAGGAGAGTCATAGCTCGCGTATCCGCCGCGACCCCACGCCCGCGAAGAAGGCGACGGCGATGGCCGCCGCGGCCATCATAGCGATGGCGTGCGGCGTACCGGCCCACTCCGCCAGCGCTCCCATCGCCAGGCTCCCCAGGGGGTTGAGTCCCTGCACCATCGTGAACAGCGAGAGCACCCGCGCGCGGTACTCGTCGTCGACGTGCAGTTGCAGCAGGCTCTGGTTGAACGTGTTGAACACCACCAGATTCATGCCGCCCATCACGAGCAGCAGGAACGACAGCGCGAAGATGCGTGAGAACGAGAAGGCCAGGATCATCGCCATGTAGAGC
>JBBITS010000141.1:1497-2313 GCA_037440665.1 Chloroflexota bacterium | reverse complement strand
ATGAGCGCAACGCCCATGATGCGGCCCTTGCGCTCTGTGTACGCGAACCGCGCGACTACCAGCGTCATCAGGATGGACCCGACGCCTACGCCTGTCTGCAGGAAGCCGAACCCGCGAGCGCCCACATGCAGGTAATCGGCGGCCATCGAAGGCATGAGTTGGAGGTACGGGTACACCATCAGCGTGGGCACAGCCTGCAGCAGCACGATCCTGTAGAGAACCGGATGGCCGCGCAGGTACGCGATGCCCAGGTGCACGCTTCGCAAGACGTCCTCCTCGGCGCGCCGCGCCACAGGCCGTAGCCTGAGCCTGAGCAAGGTCAGGGTCGCGCTGCCGAAGAACAGCGTCTCTGCGAAGAACGAGGACTGGACCCCGAAATAGCCGATGATGGCGCCGCTGACGTTAGGCGCCACCACGCGCGACATGTTCATCGCTCCCGCGTTCAGCGCGATGGCGCCGGTAAGGTGCTCTGGCCCGACGGAGGAGTAGACCAGGTACTGCCGCACGGGATTGTAGACCGAGCTGGCGACTCCACCTGCGAACGCCGTTACGTACAGGTGCCAGACCTCGATGTAGCCGGTCGCCACCAGCAGGCCGACGGCGAGGGCGTTGAGGGCGTTTACCGTCGTGGCCGCCCCGGCGAGCTTCCGCCGGTCGACGCGTTCGGCGATCGCGCCCATCAACGGCGAGATGAACAGGATGCTGAACCCGCGAATGAACTGCACCAGGCCAAGCTGAAACGGCGACCCGGTGAGCTGGTGAACCAGCCAGCCCTGGCCGATCTGCTCCATCCAGTTGGCGAACCCGCTGGCGACC
>JBBITS010000141.1:0-1467 GCA_037440665.1 Chloroflexota bacterium | reverse complement strand
AGGAGGAGACGGAAGTTACCGCTCCGCAGAGTTGCGAACGGCCCTTCGGGCGCCGCTCCGGCGGTCATGTCGGCAGGAGCGCCCGGAGCGGCCTGCGCCTCGGAAGAAGACCCGGGTGTGGGGGATGTCATGGGCTGCGGAGGCCATGGTACCGCGCCCGCGTGGGGGGCGGAAACGAAGGTGACGCTGGCGGCTCGCTAGCCCTTGTGCGCCTGGACGACTACGCGGTCGCTGTAGTGGCTCCCCAGCCAGACGCCGCCGCAGGTGATGAGCGTCACCCGGTCTGTCCCGTCGCTCCGCAGGAGGTACGTAGCGTCCGCGTACGGGTCGATGTGGAACACGGCGTCGACGTAGTAGTTGAGCGTGACACCCGGCCCGTACAGCGTGATTACGTCGCCCGGCACCAGGTTTTCGATGTAGCCGAAGACCACCTTGCCGATGCGTATGTAGTCCACATGACCGGCGAACACGGCGTTGCCGCCCTCGCCCGGAAACCCGCCCGTGCCTGGGTGATTGGCGAAGTCGTACCACACGATGTCCCACGGGCCCGACGGGTCGGGCATGACGCCGCTCGTGGGCACCACCTTCGTCGAGATGGCGTTGTTGACGCTGATCTTCGGGATGACCATCGTCCATCCCGCCATCGTGCGGGTTGGCGACGTGATGCCCGGATTGTAGGAGTAGCTACCGCCGGACGACCCGCCGCTGTAGGTCGAGTTGCCGGAGTACGTGTAGCGCACGGGTTCTGGTGTCGGCGTCGCCGTTGGCTCGGGCGTCGGCGTGGGAGAGGGCGTGGGATTCACCAGATCGACGGCGGGGTACCCCATGGAGAATCGCCCGGCCAGCACCACCGGGGCGGCCTCGCCGCCGCGGTCGAGGTTGAAGGCGGCGATCAGGCCTACGGCGCCGATGGCGACACCGAGCGCTCCCCCGGCCACGGCCAAGCGCAACTTCCCGATGGTCGCCGACAGTACTCGCACGTCCACGCCTCCTCCTGGGTATCGGTCTCCCGGCCCGGGTCTGAAGGAGTATGCCACAGACGGGCCTTATGCGCCCAATCGGGGACCGGCCCTACATTCGCCCCCTGATAGACCAGAAGGCTGTCGCCGCCGCGGCCAAACCAGCCGCCGCGCCCGTCGGGAGGCCCAGGAAGACGCCGTGAGTCACGACAAGGACCGCCGCGCGGGCGACCGGCGAATCGAACTCCTCGAAGAAATCCAACTCCCGCCCCCGGGCGGCGTGAAAGAGGACGTTCAAGAGGGCCGAAGCGGACCAGATGACGACGCCGGCCGTCAGGGCGGTGAGAAGGGCGAGGGCGGGCCTCTTAGACGCGACGCCGCCGCGGAGCCAGGCCAGCGTCACTACGACAATCGCCAGCGTCGCCATGGGCGGTTGCACCAGTGGCCAGCGTCCGGCGAACTCGGCTGACAGGGCGAGGCCCAGCGAGGTCGCCGTAACGATGGCGAT
>JBBITS010000140.1:6302-6864 GCA_037440665.1 Chloroflexota bacterium | reverse complement strand
CCTTCGACATCGTCGTCGTACACGACCTTCAGCCGGCGGCGATCCGCTCGCTGGTGGAGCCAGCCGTCGCGGAGCAGACGAAGTGGGTGCTGCACTCCCACCTCGATCTCTCTACCGCGCAACAGGACGTCTGGATGCTGCTCAAGAGCTACGTCGACCGCTACGACCGCGTGGTGTTCCCCTGTCCGCCGTTCGCGCGGAGTGACATCAGGGCGCCGCTAGCGTACATCGAGCCCGCCATCGACCCGCTGTCCCCCCGCAACACCGAGCTGTCGGACGACGTGATTCGCGCCACGGTCGCCCAGTACGGGATAGACGCTGAACGGCCGCTGGTCGTCCAGATCTCGCCCATGGCGGCCGGTCTGGACATGGCGGGAGCCGTGCGTGTCTGCGAGCTGGCGTGCAAGGAGACGCCGGGCCTTCAGTTCCTTCTCGCGCCGCTCTATCCGCCTGAGGACCCGGCCTCGCGCGCCTACTGCGACGAGGTCGCGCGCAGCAGCATGAATAACCCCAACGTCTGCTTCATTCCCCGCGAAATCGGTTACGCCGAAGTCAACGCCTT
>JBBITS010000140.1:0-6292 GCA_037440665.1 Chloroflexota bacterium | reverse complement strand
ATTGCGCATGGCTTTGGCGACAGTCTGATCCATCGCGCCGCCGACGTCGTGCTCCAGCGGGCGCTCGCCAAAGGCTTCGGCCTCTGGATCACCGACGCCTTATGGAAGCGGAAGGCGGTGGTGGCGCCGTCGGTCCATGGGCTCAGCCAGCAAGTCATCAACAACGAGACGGGCCTCTGTCCGGCTGACGACGCCGGTTTCGCCGCCGCCATCACCCTGCTGCTTCGCGACCCTGGCCTTGCGCGCCGCCTCGGCGACCAGGCTCACGACCTTGTGCGCAGGCGCTTCCTCATCACGCGCTTCGTCGAAGAACAGATCCGCCTCTTCACCAGCCTCCTCCAGGACCAGGGGTAGTACCAATGCTGACCTCGGTGCCCACCTCGCCCAAACGGCTGGACGACTACAGGGCAGTCGCCGGCGACAAGGCGATTGAAGAGATCCTCGACCTGGCGCGCGGTCTCAGGGGCGCCAGGGTCCTGCACGTCAACGCCACGGCCTTCGGCGGCGGCGTCGCCGAGATCCTAGGTACCCTCGTTCCCCTGATGAACGACGCCGGCCTGCAGGCCGACTGGCAGGTGATCAGCGGCGCCGACGAGCTGTTCCAGGTGACCAAGGACATGCACAACAGCCTGCAGGGCATGTTCGTCGACTGGTCGCCCCAGATGACCGATGTCTGGCTTCGCTACAATCGCCTGAACGCCGAGCACTTCGACGAAAGCTGGGACTTCGCGGTAATCCACGACCCGCAGCCGGCCGCCATCCTCGCTCTCCTGCGGGAGATGAGACACGGCGCGGACGTCCGGCGCTGGATTTGGCGCTGCCACATCGACCTGACCGAGGCGCAGGTCCAGGTATGGGACCTGCTGCGCCAGTACGTCGAGAGCTACGACGCCGCCATCTTCACCCTGCAGTCGTACGCCCGCGACGACCTGCGCTCGCCGCGCATCTTCGCCCTGCCGCCTGCCATCGACCCGCTGAGCCCCAAGAACTTCCCGCTGAGCGAGGTCGACGTGAGCGCCATCGTCAGCCGCTACGGCGTCGACCCGGCGCGGCCGATCCTTCTCCAGGTGTCGCGGTTCGACCCCTGGAAGGACCCGCTGGGCGTCATCGATATCTACCGCCGGGTGAAGGAGCGTTATCCAGACCTGCAACTGGTGCTCATATCATCGATGGCCCACGACGACCCCGAGGGCTGGGCCTGGTACGAGAGGACTGTCCGGCGGGCGGGCGAGGACTACTCCATCCACATCCTCACGAACCTGAACGGCGTGGGGAACCTAGAGGTCAACGCCTTCCAGCGGGCCGCCCGCGTCGTCATCCAGAAGTCCATCCGCGAGGGGTTTGGCCTAGTGGTGTCCGAGGCCCTGTGGAAGGCGAAGCCGGTCGTGGCCGGGAACGTGGGGGGCATCCCCCTCCAGATCGAGCACGGAAAGACAGGGTATCTGGTCAATACCGCCGAGGAATGTATTGAAAGGGTCACCGAATTGCTGGATCATCCGGACGTGGCAGAGGCGATGGGCCGCGCCGGGGTCGAGCACGTGCGCCGCAACTTCCTGACGACCCGCTACCTGCGCGACTACCTTCGCATCTTCCACGAACTTGGCGGGCGGCGCAGTCGCGGCAGGCGGTCGGCCGCCCCCACGGAGGTGCGCCAGTGAAGGACGTGCTAGCGCTCATCCTCGCCGGAGGCCAGGGCGACCGCCTCAGCGTGCTATCGGAGGAACGGGCCAAGCCGGCCGTGCCCTTCGGCAGCCGCTACCGCATCATCGACTTCGCCCTCAGCAACTGCGTCAACTCGGGCATCAGCCGGGTCGGCATCCTGACCCAGTACCGGCCCCGGTCGCTCAACGAGCACATCGGCATCGGCCAGCCATGGGGCCTCGACCGCGAGAGCCCCGACGGCATCGCGGGGGTAACGCTGCTTCAGCCGTACCTGGGCCGGGAGACATCGGACTGGTACCGGGGCACGGCCGACGCCGTCTTCCAGAACCTGTACTTCGTGGCCGAGGCCGATCCGAAGGAAGTGCTGATCCTGGCGGGCGACCACGTCTACATCATGACCTACGACGAGTTGGTCGCCTTCCACCGCAAGACCGGCGCCGACGTCACGGTGCCGCTGTACGAAGTCCCTCTGGACGAAGCTCACCGCTACGGCGTGCTGACTCTCGACAGCGACGGCCGGATCACTGACTTCGACGAGAAACCGGAGGACCCGCGGTCGAACCTCATCTCGATGGGCATCTACGTCTTCAACCGTGACGCGTTGACCGAGGAGCTGATGCGCGACTCTCAGATGGACAGCACCCACGACTTCGGCCGCGACATCATCCCGCACATGGTGGAAAAGGGCCTTCGCGTGTACGGCTACAGGTTCCGGGGCTACTGGCGAGACGTGGGTACCATCGAGTCGTACTATGAGGCGAACATGGACCTGCTGGCGGACCTGCCCGACCTGAACCTGTACGACCGCCGGAACCGCATGCGCACCCGGATGCGCGGCTACCCGCCGCCCAAGGTGGGCCGGAGAGCGTACATCAGCCGGTCGCTCCTGGACCAGGGCTGCATCATCAACGGCCACGTCGAGCACTCGGTGCTGTCACCCGGCGTGTACGTCGAAGAGGGCGCCGTGGTCCGCGACTCGATCATCTTCGACGACGTGCGCGTCGAGGCGGGAGCGATTATCGAGCGCTCCATCGTCGACAAGCGGGCAAGCGTCGGTAAGAACGCCTACGTGGGATACGGCGACAACTTCACGCCGAACCTAGACCGCCCCGACATCGTGCATGCCGGCATAACCATCGTCGGCAAGCGGGCCAAGCTGCCACCGTACGTGCGTGTCGGGAGAAACGTGGTCATCGGGCCTGGCGTGGCGGCGAAGGCCGTCGAGGACAACTACATCCCGAGTGGCACCACTATCCGCGCGCCAGCCGGGCCGTTCCCGTACACGACGGCAATATGAGCCGAGGCTCGTTCACCTTCGTCCTGCACAGCCACCTGCCCTACTGCCGCCGCGCCGGCCGCTGGCCCCACGGCGAGGAGTGGCTCCACGAGGCCGCCTCCGAGACGTACCTTCCCCTGCTCGCCGCCCTCCACGACCTGGCGGGCGAAGGCGTCCGCTACCGCCTGACCATCGGCGTCACGCCCGTGCTCGCCGAACAGCTCGCCGACGCCGACGTCAGAGCCAACCTCGAGGACTACCTCATCGACCAGCGCGACCGCGCGTACAGCGACGTAGCCCGCTTCGAGCGGGAGGGCGAACCGGCGCGAGCGAGCCTGGCCGACTTCTACCACCGCCGCTTCGTCTGGCTGCTCGACCAGTACGTCAACCGCTTCGGCAGGGACATCGTAGGGGCGCTGCGCCAGATCCAAGACTCAGGTTATGTCGAGATCGCGGGCAGCGCCGCGACGCACGGCTACCTGCCTCTGTTCGAGCGCGACTCGTCGATCCACGCGCAGATCGCGACGGGGCTGCGTGCGTACCAGCGCCACTTTGGACGCCACGCCGAGTCGTTCTGGCTTCCCGAGTGCGGCTACCGGCCTCCGTTCATGACGGCCCCCGGCGGCTACCGCAAGCCCGGCCTCCACGAGTTCCTGGCCGAGCACGGGCTGTACTGCTTCTTCGTCGAGACCAACGCCATCGAAGGCGGCGCGCCGCTGGGCAAGGCCGCGGGCGACGCCGTCGGGCCGTACGGGTCGATCCCCCGGCGCTATATGGTGCCTCTGCCCACGTACCCGGAGCCGACGCTGCGCACGACGCTGCAGCCGTACTGGGTGTTCGACACCCGCATCGCCGCCATCGGGCGCGAGCGCCGCACCGGCCTCCAGGTCTGGTCGGCCGAGCACGGCTATCCCGGCGACTACCACTACCTGGAGTTCCACAAGAAGGACGGCGGCTCCGGCCTGCGCTACTGGCGGGTCACCGGCGCGAAGGTGGATCTGGCCGAGAAGGCCCTGTACGACCCGCGAACCGCGGGCGAGCGCGTCCGCGAACACGCGGCGCACTTCGCCGGGCTGGTCGAGGACGTTGTGCGCGAGTTCCACGCCGGAACCGCACGCCACGGCATCGTCTCCGCCGCCTACGACACCGAGCTGTTCGGCCACTGGTGGTTCGAGGGAGTCGACTGGCTCAAGGAGGTCTTGCGCCGCCTCGCGGCAAGCGAGGACGTAGCCCTCACCGGCGCCGCCGAGTTCATCCGCAAACACCCGCCCGACGACGTGATGGCCATCCCCGAGGGCTCGTGGGGGCAGGCCGCCAACCACTTCACCTGGATGAACGCCGACACCGAGTGGATGTGGCCCATCATCAGCGACGCCCAGCGCCGGATGGAGACGATCGTCGCCCAGCACCCGTCGCCGTCGCAGGAGATCGAGGCGGCCCTGAACCAGGCCGCGCGCGAGCTGCTGCTTCTGCAGTCGAGCGACTGGCCGTTCCTGGTCACCACGTGGCAGGCCCGCGAGTACGCAACCCTGCGCTTCTCGGACCACGTCGAGCGCTTCCGGCAGCTCGCCGCCCAGATCGAGAGGGGAACAGCCGACGCCGCGCTGGTCGAGAACTATCGTGAGGCCGACAACGTGTTTCCGGACGTAGACTTCCGGGACTTCGGCGAACGCGAGGGCGTGGCGGCCCAGGCGGCGAAGTCCCGCCGGTAGGCCGCCCGGAATCCGGAGCCTGCGCCTTTGGCGCCGGCGGACACAGGACGCGAGAACGAATGGCCATCTACTGGGCGCCGCTCCTGCACTTCTACCAGCCCCCCATCCAGCTCCCAGAGGTGCTGCGCAAGGTCGTCGTCGAGTCGTACCGGCCGCTGCTGGAGGTCTTCCAGCAGTACCCGCACGCCAAGGTCACGGTGAACATCAACGGCGTGCTCACCGAGATGCTATTCGAGAGCGGCTACACCGACGTCCTCGACGGGCTACGGTCGCTGGCCGACCGGGGGCAGCTCGAGTTCACCGGCTCGGCGAAGTACCACGCCATCCTGCCCCTCGTCCCGCCCGAGGAGCAGCGCCGCCAGATCAGGCGCAACCACCTGACCAACCGTCACTTCTTCGGCGACGCCTACCAGCCGAAAGGTTTCTTCCCGCCCGAGTTGTGCTACAGCCGCGACATCCTGCCGCCCGTCGCCGAATACGGCCACGAGTGGCTGCTGGCCAGCGGCATCGCCTGCCCCGACCACTGGCCGGTCGACGGCTTCTACACGGCGGCCGCCGGGCCCGACGAAGTAACGATGGTGTTCCGCGACGACGTGCTGAGCAACAAGATCAGCTTCCAGGACATCGACGGCAAGGGTTTCGTCGAGCACCTGCGGGCCGCTGGCGACGGCGGCGGAGCGGACCGCTACGTCGTGACGGCGATGGACGCCGAGACGTTCGGCCACCACATCGAGAACTGGGACCGGCTGTTCCTCGCCGAGGTCTACGAATCGCTGGCGCCGGGGCCATACGCGGAGCTGGCGCAGCAGCGAGCGCTCTCCGAGGCCCACCGCGCGCTGTTAACGATGCCTGAAAAGCCCGAACTGGGCGATGTGCGCATCGTCACCATCAGCGAGCTGGTGGAGAAGTTCCCGAAGAAGGGCCGCGTCGAGCCGCGCCCGTCGTCGTGGAGCACGACGGTCGAGGACCTGCGGCACGGCAACCCGTACCCGCTGTGGAAGGACCCGGGGAACTACATCCACCGTCTGCAGTGGCAGCACGTGAACCTCTGTCTGGAGCTGGTGCGGCAGGCGCTGGACGTGGCCGACAACCCCAGCGCGCGGCGCCACGCCGAGATCGCGCGCGGGCTGATGGACCCGGCGCTGCACAGTTGCCAGTTCTGGTGGGCGAGCCGCCGGCCGCACTGGGACATCAACATCATCAGCCGCGGGCTCTTCCAGCAGGCCGAGGTTATGGTGAACGCCTTCCGGGCCATCAACCTCAGCGGCGCGCCGGAGGACGTGAAGCGCGAAGGCTACTACCGCGTCGTCGCCGCCCGCGACATCGAGAGCAAGCTCACCGACCAGTTGTTCTGGGACTAGACGCCGCCCGCACCACCCCACCACCTCCGAGAACCAAGAACCACAGAGGCCGCTTGTGGGCTCGCAGACGGTCCTTCTAGAGCCCCCGCTACGAGCTACCGCCCACGGTCACGCTGAAGCGTGACCTTCAGCGCGGCCTTGCGGCTTCCCACCTCCCGCCTCCAACTCCCTACCTCCAATATCCCGGTTAACGTCACGCTGAAGCGTGACCTTCAAGACGAACTTCCAGGTCGCGTCCCAGGATTGCTGTAAAAACAAGACGGTGTAGTCTCCGCGGTGAA
>JBBITS010000139.1:0-6892 GCA_037440665.1 Chloroflexota bacterium | reverse complement strand
CGATGCGCTCAACCTTCCTCCCCCCATACCCCTGCTCACTCTTTGGCGACGAGCCAAGTTTCGTATGGTGAGCTTCGTCAGCATCAGGATTCTCCAATGGGTTGCAGCGTGGCGCCTTGACCTCCGCCGCCCCAGACCGAGCGGTGGGGGCCGAGCGACTTGTCGCGCAGACTCTCCGTCGAGACTCCCCGGATCGGCAGCGCGACCTCGATCAGGCGGGGGCAGGCACGCTCAGACATCAACCGTCTCCCTGGGCAAAGAGCTCTGAAGCAGCTCTGAAGGCACTCCCTTCAGAGCTCTTTTCAGAGCCTGTCCGGCCGTCCACCGCACGACGCCCGCACGGGAACGAGCGCCATCAGCCATTCCGGTTCCCCTTCAGAACATACACGCGAAGAGGGTCGGTAGGACCGCGTCCGACCTCGGCAATCAATCCCTCTTTCACCATGCCAAGCAGCCGGTTGCGGGCGGTGCGCGCGGAGGTATTCCAAAGCCCTGCAGCCTCTTTCGTCGTGATGCGCCCTTCCTCGGCAAGGCGCTCCAACAATGCGGACTGCCACTCCGGGCGCGCCCGGGCCGCGACCCGCTCGCCGGATAGCGTCACCCTGAAGTTGGCGCCCAGCTCCTCGAATCGGGGGGCAGGCAGACCGGCGTCCGCGCAGGCGGCCGTCATCCGGCCCAGACCGGAGCCCCACTGCTCGATGAGGCCCAGCTCCCGGAACACGCGGCCTATCACGCGGTTGCGAAGGCGCGAGACCCCTGCCAAGGCGGCTTCCAGAGTCAGACCGAAGGGGAGGAAGCCGGGATTGGTGATCTCGATGCGGTCGTCAAAGACGGCGACCTTCGTCCCGGCTCCGCCGATGCTGTAATCGGAATGGACGACGGCGTTGATGACCGCCTCGCGCACCGCCTCGACAGGGTACTCCGGCAGGTCGCGCCGTCGGACTCGTCTGATCTCGACGCCCTGCAGGGTGTGGCGCTCGATGAACGCCACCGCGCTGTCCACGGCCTTCGGCAGATGCTCGTCGATCTCGGTCTGGTCCAGGAACCTGGCCGTATCTTTCCCGAGGAACCGCGCGCAGCGTATCGTGGCCGAGGGGAACAGGCGCCCTCGAGTCTTCCCGAACAGGAGCACCGCGCCGATGCTGGGCAGTTCGCGCGCGCCCCGGCTCACGACAAGACCGAGGGAACGCTGCTTCGGGAGCGTGAGCGGGCGGGACACCCTCGCAAAGAGCTCGGACGCCGCTCGGACATCGATGGCGTCCGAGCTCGTTTCCGAGCAGGGCTGCTCGTCGAAGAACGTGTTCCGGGCCAGGCGTTGGAGTTCCGCGAGCAGTTCCGGCCCTGCCGGGCGGTTGGTCGAACCGAGTCGGATGTAGACGCCGGACTCCGCCCCTTCGGACCGGACGTAGAAAGGCCCCACGGCGTGTGGCACCGTCACGACGATCAGTTGCCAACGCCGCCACGCGTGGATCTGGACGTCCGGGACCAGGAGTGGCCGGATCCCGTCCGCGAAGGCGTTGGCCAGCCGCTCCTCTTCCATCAGTGGGTCGGCGAGCCCGACCACTTCCTTCGTCTTGTCCTTTACGCCGATGACGATGGATCCCCCCGCGGTGTTGGCAAAGGCCACGGCGGTCCGCACGATGCGATCGAGCGGGCGGCAGTTCTCCTTGAACTCCAGGGTCTTGCCTTCGTCGCGGGCCAGGAGCCCTTCGATCATTCCGACCCCCCGCCCGGCACGACTTCCTCGCCCTGGCGGCTCCAGTCCTCTTCGTCCACAAGATACTGCACCTGCCGGTACAGCATCTCCGCGTTCAGCCTCGGCACCGGATCCTGGATAATGCGCAGCCGGGGGCACTCGCCCTTGCAGAACGTGACGATGTAGAGCCAGGCACGAGGGCCGAGCTGGCGGAGCTTGTCGAGCTCCGGTCCGGTGATGACGATGGCGCCGGAGCGGGCGCGGCCCTTGACCTCGATGAACCGCCGCTCCCCCGCAGGCGACTCGGAGCGGATGTCGTAGTGCTCCCCGTCGCCGCTCACGTCGCAGGGGGTCCAGCCGCGGCTCCGCTCATAGCGAATGGCGACATCCATGGCGATGGCCTCCACCTCCTCGTCGCGGCGCATGGGCACGCCGCGCGAGGGCTCGGCATCCTCCTCCGCCTCGACCTCCGCGACCCGCGCCGGAACCACGAGCGCCTGGGTCAGAACGTGCGGGAGGTCCGCGGTCAGGTTCATCATGAGGTCGAGCTCACGTAGTCGGTCGGCCTTGCGAGCGCGCAGCTCCTCGATGCGCTCCTGTAGCCGCGCGCGCTCCTCGGCGTTCTCCTCGCCGAAGAGGCTCGCCTGCTGGAGGTCGCTAAGTTCCTGTTGCAACTCCACGATGAGATCAGTGAAAGCCGTGTTCAGGTATTGGCGACGAAGGTCGCACTCCTCGGCGCGGAGCGCCTTGACCCTGGCGAGCTGCTTCTCGGTTACCTCCTCGTAGGCCCACGCCTGGATCGTCTCATCGGAGCGCTCCGACACCATCGGTGTGGGCACGGGCTCGGCCGGTGGCACGCAGTTCAGCAGGTAGGCAGGGGAGGTGAGCCGCATGCCCAGCGGGTCCTCGACGATCACCGAGAGCTGCTCGTGCGCGAGGCGCCGGCGCGCCTCGACGCGTCCGTCCTGCACGCTCGAGCGGACCAGCCACAGGCGCTGCGGGCGCGCGAGGTTCGCGTCCACCACCGTTGCCCCCTTCGCGAAGGCCTGACGGGCCTCGCGGATCGCCCACTCGATCAGGGTGTCGAACAGCGCGTGCCCCGGGCCGAGCAGCCTCGTTCTCTCGGGCACGCGCACCTTGCTCGCGACGCTCACGAGCTGCTTGTCGAAGACGACGGGCGTGTCCATGTGATCGGGTATGGACGCCTTCCGGCCCCGGGCGACCTCCAGCAACGCGGCGGGGGTCGGACCCAAGTGCCAGACCGGGAAGCGATCGTCCCGCCGCATCGTTCCGCCAGCGGTGATCCATGCCCGCTCGAAGAAGCGCTGGATGAACAGCGGCTGCAGTCGCCGCTCGTCGGAGGCGTCCCGTAGCTGGCGGGCAGCCTGCAGATCCAGCCGGGAGGCCAGCGACGTGCTCCTCTGGAGTGATAGAAGCTCGTCCGCCCGCTCTCGCGTGGCCCGCTTCAGCGCTTCCTCCGCCTCCGCCGCGGCCTCCGCTGGAGCCTCGGAGTCAATGGCCTTCTCCATGAGCGCGACGAGGGGGACCCCTTCCAGCCACTCGTCGATGACGTCGTACACCCGGTCGTCGCCCATCTGCTCCCGCATGATGTCGAGCTTGGAGAGCACCCGCTGAAGCACCGCGCCCTCGCGGGTGTTCTGGGCTACGAGGTTGTACACCCAGACATCGTCGTGCTGCCCGTAACGGTGGATGCGCCCCATGCGCTGCTCGAGGCGGTTCGGGTTCCACGGGATGTCCCAGTTGATGAGGTAGCGGCAGAACTGGAGGTTGATCCCTTCGCCGGCGGCGTCGGTCGCGACCATGACCTTCGCCCGCGTGAGAAACTCGCGCTGGGCCTGCTTTCGGGCATCCACGTCCATGCCGCCGTGGATCGTCGTCACGGTGTAGCCGCGCTGGGTGAGCCGCTCCTCGAGGCTCTTCAGGGTGTCTCTGTGCTCGGTGAAGATGAGGAGCTTCTCGTCCTCCGACCGGATCACATCGGACGAGTCGAGGACCCGCAGCAGCTCGACGAACTTCGCCTCGCGATGCTGCTTGAGCGCCAGGGCTGCGCGATGGAGGCGCTCGATCTCGTCGCGCTCCTCCTCGACCTTGTCGGGGTCCGCGGTCAGGACCTGGCGGAAGATGCGGCGGTCGATCTCGTCCCGCTCGTCCTCGCCGAGCTCCTCGTACTCTCCGATGTCGCGGGGAGTCTCCGTCTCGCCGGCTGCCCCAAGCAGCCTCTTCTTCTCAGCCGCCGAGCGGTTGGGGTCGCGAAGGACGGCGAGCACCTCGCTCAAGGCGTGGAGGCGATTCTCTAGCGTCCGGGTGATCGCGTAGAGGCTGCTCGCGAGCCGACGCTGCATGACCAGGAGCGTCAGCTCGACGTTGCGGTTCCTCTGGGCCTTGGCTTCGCGCCGCTTCGACCGGACGTAGCGGGTCACTTCGTCGTAGAGCGCTTTCTCTTCCGGGGTCAGGTCGTAGCCGACCGTCTTCGTGTGCCGCGGCTTGAAGAGCGGGCCCGCGTCCCAGTCGACCATCTCCTCTTTCAGTCGGCGCAGGAAGAAGCGGTTTCGGGCCCGGGTGATCGCCCCGTCGGGGCCAGCGGGGTTCCCGTAGGCGGCGACTTGCTCCCGCACGCGATCGGCGACGTGCTCGTCCTTCTGGAAAAGGTCCTGGTCCAGCAAGAGAAGGAGGCGCCGGAAGGTGTCCTTGCGACCGCGGTGGGGCGTCGCCGTGAGGAACAGCAGATGGTCCGCCCGCTGGGCAAGCTCCTTGATCGCCTTGTAGCGCCCGCTCTCCTCGAGCTTCGAGCCGTACTCGTAGGCCGAGAGCTTGTGCGCCTCGTCCACCACGATCAGGTCCCACGGGACGTAGGCGGTGGCCCGGAGGCAGGCCTCGTTGCGGGCGAGGAAGTCCACCGATGCGACGAAGATGCCCTCGTCCACCCGCGAGAACTGGGCCGGGTCGGCGTCGAACGAAGCGCGATTGACGATCGGCGCGTGCAGGCCGAACTTGCCGAGGAGCTCCTCCTCGGCCCACTGCTTCGTGAGGCCTCCCGGGGTCACGATGAGGACCTTCTGGATGACCCAACGGAAGAGAAGCTCCTTCATGAGGAGCCCCGTCATGATCGTCTTGCCGGCGCCCGTGTCGTCCGCGAGGAGAAACCGGATCCGCGGCAGCGGCAGCAGGAAGCGGTAGACCGCCTCCACCTGATGTGGCAGCGCGTCGACGATGCTCGAGTTGACCGCGAACAGGGGGTCGAACTGGTGGGCGATGCGGATGCGCTCCGCCTCGGCGCCAAGCAGGAACGTCTGGGGATCGCCGTCGAAGGTGTGGGCGCCGCCCCGGACCTTCGACAGCCCCGTGAGTTCCTCACGGCTCAGGGGACGGCGAACCTGCCGGCGTGACGTGAGGCCGATGCCCTCGACGAGCACCTTGCTGCCGAAGGGCGTGACACGCTGGACCTCGACGAGTTCGCCCGGCTCGAGGCCCGCGACGAGGTCGCCCGGCTGGAGGTTGTCGGCGTTTGAGTCGTGGGTCGTCAATGCATCCCTTCTCGTGCTCGCCGGAGCGCTCCTCAGAGGGGTCTAACGCTGCGCGTAACCCGCCGCCAGCGAGCGCGGGGCCGCGCCCCACCGCGAGCGCAGCCCGCCCGCCGTCGGGTTCACGCGCTCGTTAGGCGAGCCCGCCACGCGATCCTGTTCCGTCAGGCGCAACACATCCTCCCATGTCGTGATCCCGCGGCCCTCAACTCGCCGCTGGAATCGGTCTGCGCCTAGTCTTCTCATCAACTCCTGAGCCAGGAGTTCAGCGATTCCCCGTTCTTCCACGCACGGCAACGCCTCGATCTGGTCCATCGACACTTCGCCATCTTGGATCAGGAGGGCAGCCGCCAAGCGCAGACGCATGTCGGCAACCGTGGGTCTCGTTCTACGGGACATTCTCTCCACCTCCCGTCGTGAGTTGTTGCTGGAGCTCCGGTGGAAGCTTGTCTAGGATAGCGGGCGGCAAGTCTTTGATCTTCTGCCTAACTTCTTCCTCACGGTGCTTCCTGAGGATTGCAGCCCTCTCCGAGTTTAGCCGATGGATGCGCCATGCTATCTTCAGCTGGTCACCCTCAAGTTCCTCGGCAACAAGCCCAATGTTCTTCGCTTCCTCAACGTTGATGCAGAAGCCGTGATCCGCGTAGCCCTCTGTCAGGCGCTTGGCGATGTCCTGCGCTCGCGTGGCGGCGTTCGGGTCGCGGCGAAGCATGCGGCTTTCTAGCAGACGCCCAAGGTACTGTTTGGCGATGTCGAGAGACTTGCGGAAGCTACCCAGCGTGAGCGGGAACTGAAGTCGCTCCATTAGAGCCTGGGCAAGATCCCGATTGCCCTTGGTGAACTCGTCACGGATCAGGGCGAGCGTGGAGTCAATGTGGAGGGGCGAGAATGTTTCTAGCCGGCCTTCCAAGGGGTTCATTGCGGTGATCTGCGGGTCCATTGGGCCCAGCTCCGCAACGGGCGTCATCAAGATCCGGTCGCCCGCGCAGGCAAGCAAGGTAGCCGCGCTTTTCGCCCACCGTGGCACGATGAAGTTCAGGTCACCCGTACCGAACCTACGCAACAACTGCCCGAGATTGTAGGCTGCGTCGATGTCCCCGCCTGGAGAGTCAAGGAGGACATCCAACTTCCCGCCGCAGGCGCCGAAGCTCCCCTGCAGCTCCTCGTAGGCATCGTCAACGAGCCGCGGTCCGATGTTCGTTGCGTTCAGGAGGAGAGGATAGCAATGGAGCCCGGCTCGAGCCTGTCGGAGGAGTTCGATTTCCTTCCTGATCTTCTTCTCAAGGGCAAGGACCTCCTTCTTGGACTTGGACGCTGTTGCTCGCCCTTCAGAGGTTCGACTAGCGCTGGGCATCTCTTCTCCTCAGGTGACCGGAACGGGTAGGACATGACGCTATCATGGCTTCGCCTAACGACCGCGCTCAGCAGCGGCCGCCGCCCCGGTGAGTTACGAACTCCCAGTAACCGACACGCGGCGGCCGTCTGCTGCAGCGCATGGTTCGGCGGCAAACCCGCCCGCCCGGACCGAGCGACCGCTCGGGCTCGGATCGCCTCGCTTGTCATGGGCTTTCTCCACAGGGATCTCACTGTGCGGATCTAACCGAGGAGGCTCGGCCGGTGTCGTCAAGTGAGGCGGAGCAGATGGCCGGGGTAA
>JBBITS010000138.1:0-6934 GCA_037440665.1 Chloroflexota bacterium | reverse complement strand
CGTGCGCTTGCCCTCGGCGTCGAGCACCCGGTCGACGCCCGGCAGGCCTTCGAGGAGCTCCCTGATCTCCGGGACGCGCTCCGGGCGGCGCACGTAGACGTGGGCAACCTGGTGGTCGGCCACGGCGAAGGCCTCGGAGGCGCTGCGCCGCGTCCTCGACGCCCTCGAACCGCTGACCGAGTGGTCGCACGAGCGCATCGAAGCGCCGATGCGCGCCCTGGCCGGCGACCTGGGGCTGAAGGCGGGCGCCCTCTTCGGGCTCATCCGCGTCGCCGTCACCGGCAAGTCGGTCTCGCCGCCGTTGTTCGAGAGCATGGAGATCCTCGGCCGCGAGCGCTGCCTGGCGCGCGTCGCCGCCGCCATCGAGGAGTTGCAGAGATAGGTCACAATGAGCCGCGCGGCCTTCTTCCATGTGAAGGCCACCCTTTCAGGGTGGCGTGATCCAGTCCTACGATGACGGCCACCTTCAAAGGTGGCCGTCATCAGATACAAACGGTCCCCCTAAGCCACACGTAGTCAATCTTCCTCCACCCGCACGTCCTCATCGCCTTCCGGAGGCGCGCCCGGCTTCGCTGCGCAGCGCTCGACGAACCGCGCGCTGGTGATGAACCCCGTATGCCCCACCATCGTCTGCGCCGGACGGACGCTGCGCTCGCCCACCTCCCAGCGCCGCACCAGCGTCTCGACCGTCTCGATGCGGACGAAGCGCCCGGCGGCGCGCAGCGCCAGCACGGTCTGCTGCACCTGCGGCGTCGTCGGCACGTAGCTGACGAACGCGCCGCCCTGCCGTAGCGCCTCCATCGCGGGCGCTATGGCCCGCCACGGCTCCGGCACGTCGAGGACCACGGCGTCGACGCCGCGTTCGTCGATGCTCTCGCAGACGTCGCCGATCTTCGCCTCGTGCCAGGCCGAGGCTTCGGGGACGAACCGCCGCACGGCGTTCAGACCCTTCTTCACGAACTCCTCGCGCCTCTCGTACGAGATCACGCGCCCGGAAGGCCCCACCGCCTGCAGCAGCCCCGCCGCCAGGCCTCCCGACCCAAGACCCGCCTCCACGACGATCGCCCCCGGCCGGATGCCCGCCTTCAGCAGGATGAGCGCCAGGTCCTTGGGGTATACGACGTTGGTGTGGCGCGGCATCTTGAGGATGAAGTCCTCGATGGTCGGACGCAGGATGACGAACGTCTCGCCCGTCGACGTATCGACCGCCGCGCCGTCGGGTTTGCCGATGAGGTCGCTGTGCGCGATGAAGCCCAGGTGCGATTGGAACGTCTGACCCTTCTGGAGCGCGACGAGATAGCGCCGGTCCTTGGGATCGACCAGCAGCACGGTTTCGCCGTCGCGGGTGAGGTCTTGTTCGCTCATGCGCATGGCATGGTGGGCCTCGGAGGCGACTCAGGTCAAGGAAGGCGCCACGTCCTTCCCCGGAAGGACGGGCTATAATCCCGGCATGGACTCCCCTCGGCACCGGAACGTTTCCCCGGACGTCTGGCTCGGGTCGCTGGCCGGGGCGCGAGTCCTCCGGGGCGCGCCGCAGGCCATCACCGGCGTCACCCACGACAGCCGCCAGGTCGAGCCTGGCTTCCTCTTCGTTGCCATCCCCGGCTTCAAGACCGACGGCCACGCCTTCATTCCCGACGCCCTGCGGCGCGGCGCGGCCGTCGTGCTCGCGCAAGAGGACCACGCCGGGGCCATCCCTGCCGAAGCGACGCCCGTCGTTCTCGTCGCCGACACGCGCGTGGCGCTGGCTCAGGCCGCCGCTGCCTTCTGGGACCATCCGGCGCGCCGCCTCGGCGTCATCGGTGTCACGGGCACCGACGGCAAGACCACGACGACCCATCTGATAGCGGCCATACTTCAGGCCGCAGGCCATCCCACCGGCTACCTGAGCAGCGTCGAGTTCAAGACCGGCGAGGGCGCCGTCCTCAACGCAACCCACATGACCACCGTCGAGTCGCCAGAGGTGCAGGCCCGGCTGGCCGAGATGGTCGCGTCGGGCCAGAGGTACGCCGTCGTCGAAGCCTCGTCCCATGGTCTGGAGCTGCGCCGTCTCGACGCCTGCGAATTCGACGTCGGCGTGTTCACCAACCTCACTCGTGATCACCTCGACTTCCACGAGACCATGGAGGCGTATCGCGACGCCAAGGCGCGCCTGTTCCAGATGGTGGCTGAGACACCGCCTAAGGCAGGCGTCGCGAAGGCCGCCGTGCTCAACGCCCGCGACGCGGCGTCGGCGTACATGGCGTCGCGCTGCCCTGGCGTGCCGGTGTACTGGTACGGCCTTGCCAGCGACGCTGCGTTAAGCGCACAGAACGTCGAATCCGGCCCCGAAGGCACGGCTTTCGACCTCATGACACCCGAGGGGACGGTACGCTGCTGCGTCCGGCTTCCTGGCCTCCACAACGTCGAGAACGGCCTCGCAGCGGCGGCCGTGGCGGCGAGCCAGGGCATCGCCCCGGACGCCATCGCCCACGGCCTGGAGTCGTTCACCAGCGTGCCCGGACGCCTCGAATCCATCGACGAAGGCCAGCCGTTCCGCGTCCTCGTCGACATCGCTTCCACGCCGGAAGCCCTGCGCAAGGTCCTCGACGTCCTGCGGCCGTCGACGTCCGGACGCCTGATCGTCCTGTTCGGGGCAGCGGGCGAGCGCGATCGGGCGCGGCGAACGGGCATGGGGCAGGTCGCCGCCGAACTCGCCGACTTCGCGATCCTCGCCAATGAAGACCCCCGCTCGGAAGATCCAGAAGCCATCATCGCCGACATCGCGCGGGCCATGATCGACGCGGGCGCGACCGAAGGCGAGCGCTTCGTCCGCGTGCCCGACCGCCGCGAGGCCATCGCCCGCGCGTTCGAGATGGCGGGGCGCGGCGACACTGTCCTGCTCGCGGGAAAGGGCTCCGAGCAGGCCATCGACGTGAAGGACGGCCCCGTGCCATGGGACGAGCGCGTGGTCGCGCGTGAGTTGCTGCGCCGCTCGCCCGCGGCGGCGCGCGAGACCAGGGAGACAGCATCGTGAAGGAGAACCAGCGCATGGACGAGAAGACAGCGGCCCGTCTCGTCGCCTCCGACCGGGCGCACGTGGTGCATCCTCTGTACCACCAGGCCGACCACGCCGACCCTGTGCTCATCGTGCGCGGCGAGGGGTCGTTGGTCTACGACGCATCGGGCAAGGAGTACATCGACGGGCTGGCGAGCCTCTGGAACGTCGCCGTCGGCCACGGACGGAAGGAGCTGGCCGAGGCCGCGCGCGAGCAGATGGAGACGCTGGCCTTCGCCAACGCCTACACCGGCTACGCCAACGTCCCGTCGATCCAGCTCGCCGAACGGTTGCTGCAGCTCTCGTACGCCAACATGGACGCCGTGTTCTTCTGCAACAGTGGCTCCGAAGCCGTGGACCTCGCCGTCAAGACGGCGCGCTTCTTCTGGTACTCGTCGGGCAAGCCGGAGAAAGTCAAGATCATCGCCCGCAAGGAGGCGTACCACGGAGGGACCATCGCTGCGACGGCGGCCACCGGCATGCCCGCGTTCCACGTGGGCTTCGGCCCGCTGGCCGAGGGCTTCGTCCGCGCCGAGACGTGCTACCCATACCGCTGCAAGTTCTGCTCTGGCGCCGACGCCTGCGACCTCCAGTGCGCGGACGACATCGAGAACGCCATCTCCCGCGAAGGCGCGGATACGGTCGCAGCGGTCATCGCCGAGCCGGTGCACGGCGGAGGCGGCGTCATAGCGCCGACGCCCGGCTACTGGCCGAAGCTGCGCGAAATCTGCGACCGCCACGATGTCCTTCTCATAGCCGACGAGGTGATCACCGGCTTCGGGCGCACGGGCCGCTGGTTCGCCCTGAAGCACTGGGGCCTGCAACCTGACATGGTGACCTTTGCCAAGGCCGTGACCAGCGCCTACATCCCGCTGGCGGGCGTGGTCATGTCGTCGCGAACCCACGAGGGCATCACCTCGACGCCGCCGGGCCTGAAGTTCATGCACGGCTACACCAACTCAGCCCACCCGGCCGCCTGCGCCGTCGGTCTGCGCAACCTGCGCATCATTGAAGAGGAAGGGCTGGTCGAGAGGGCGGCCGGCATCGGCGCGCGGCTGCGCGATGGTCTGGAGCGGCTGCGGGGCGAGCCCCACGTCGGCGACGTCCGCAGCCTCGGCCTCATGCAAGCGGTGGAAGTGGTAGCCGACACTTCTACAAGACAGCCCTTCGACCCGGCCCTGGGCGTCGGGCCGAAGCTCCTGCGCGCGATGCGCCAGCGCGGGCTCCTGACCCGCGTGAAGGGCGAGAGCATCCTGCTGGCGCCGCCACTGGTGGTCAGCGAGGCGCAGGTAGATAGAATCGTGGAAGTCGTCGGCGAGACGGTGCGGGAGGCCACAGCTTCGGCTTAAGCGGATGAGCGGATGGTTGAATCAGGTCAGCGGGTGTACAATAGAGGCCGAGTAGGGATGCTCTCGAAAGTGACTGCGACAGCCAGGCCGTTGCTGGCCCGCAAGTGGCTTCCGGAAGCAGGGCCCCTGAGGCTCCTGATGGAAGTCCTCATCATCGTGCCCGCCTACGCCCTGTACCAGCTCGTGCGCGGCCTGGTGGATAGCACCTTCACCGGGGCCGAAGCCTTCCGGCGCGCCCAGACCCTCATCCACTTTGAGAGCAGCCTGGGCATCTTCTGGGAGGCCGAGCTTCAGGCGCTGATCCTCACGAAGGACGCGCTGGTCACCATGTTCAACCTGGTCTACGTCTGGGGCCACCTGCCCTTCATCATTCTGGTGGCCATCGCCCTCTACCTGTGGCGCCGCGACCGCTATCCGCTGTACCGGAACGCGTTCCTCATCTCCGGCGCCATCGGCCTTATTGCCTTCGCCTTCCTGCCTCTGGCACCACCGCGTTTCATGCCAGCGTGGGGCTTTGTAGACACCGTGGTCAGCGAAGGGTCGTACTACATCTGGCAGAACCCGGCGTTCGTCAACCAGTACGCCGCGATGCCCAGCCTGCACTTCGGTTGGGACTTGCTGCTGGCGTGCGTCATCATCCGCGAGGCGCCCAACCCACTGCGTTGGGTCGGGGTTATCACGCCGTTCCTCACGTTGATGGCAATTGTCGTGACGGCGAACCACTACTTCCTCGACGCCGCCGCCGGGGGTGTCGTCGCACTGGCCGGGCTGGCCATCGCCCTGGTCATTCGCCGCGCCGTCTCGCGCCAGAGCCCGCTGGCCGTCCTCACGTAGACGCCGCGCCTCCCGCGTCGCCCTTCACCGCCTCCAGTACGTCGATCTCGTCGCTGACGACCCCGTCCACGCCCCACGAGATGAGTTCCCGCGCCCGTTCCAGGCTGTTGACCGTCCAGGCGACCATGCGCGAGCCCGCATGCTTGATGCGCGCCACCACGTCGCGATGCAGCAGACTGTGGTTCACCGCCAGATACGGGAAGCCGCCTGCGAGGATGCTCTGGAGCTTCCCCTCGTAGTCCTTCTTGCCCAGGGTGTAGAAGCAGGTCGCGTTCAGGCGCTCGCGAACCCGATCCAGAAGCGCCCACTCCGGCGAGCTGAACACGACGGCGTCCTCGATCCCGCGCGCGAGCACGAAATCGACCACGGCGTCCGACAGCTTTAGCGTCGTCCCCTTGAGGTCGATGTACAACCGCAACCCGTCGGCGGCGGCGGCCACTTCGTCCAGTGTGGGACAGGCCCTGAAGTCGAGGAATATCCTGCGCTCCTCCCAGTAGACCGGCAGAGGCCAGAGGCGCTGTGGGTGCCGCACCTTCAAGCGTCCCCGCTCGAGCCAGAGGTCGGCCTCCAGGTAGTCGACGGCCGCCGCTTCCAGCGCCCGATGCATCGTGTGGGCCGTGTTGGCGGCGCGATGAGCGACGGTGATGGGTCCAGGGATGTGATGAGGCCGGGGATGAGGCCGTGAGGTCACGAGTGCAGTATAAGGGCCTCTCGCCGCGACGCAGAAGCCCGCGTATAATCCGCCCGAATCCCCGTGCGTGACGAGGTCAAGGATGATCACTGAACCCCGGCGCTTTCCCGACGGCTTCCTTTGGGGCTGCGCCACCGCCGCCCACCAGGTCGAGGGCAACAACACCAACAACCACTGGTGGGCCTTCGAGCAAGAGCCTAGCCGCATCCGCAACGGCGACAAGTCGGGCATCGCCTGCGACCACTATCGCCGCTTCGACGAGGACTTCGCGCTGGCGCAGCAGCACGGCCACAACGCCGCCCGCATCTCCGTCGAGTGGAGCCGCGTCGAGCCCGAGGAGGGCCGCTGGAACCCCGACGAGGTTGCCCACTACCGCGCCGTGCTCGAATCCCTGCACCGCCACGGGCTGACACCGCTGGTCACGTTGCACCACTTCACGAACCCGCTCTGGTTCGAGCGTCTGGGCGGCTGGACCAGCCCCCGCGCGCCCGATCTAGCGGCGCGCTGGGCCGGTTACATCGCGAAGGAACTCGGCGCCCTCGTGCCCATCTGGTCGACCATCAACGAGCCGTCGGTCGTGGCCTCGGCGCAATACATCGCGGGCGTGCACCCGCCCGGCCATCGCAACTTCGCCGAGGCCTTCGCCGCCCAACGCCACCTGCTGCTCGCCCACGGGCGCATGTACCACGCGGTGAAGGAAGCGACGGCGCACAACCCGCTGGTCGGACCGGTCCTCAACATCTCGTATGTCCAGCCCGCCGACCCCGACAGCCCGGCGGACGTGGCGGCGGCCGAGGGCGTGGACGGCTTCCTGCACGAGTACTACCTGCGCAGCATCAGCGAGGGCGTCATCGCCCGGCCGGTGGCGCGCCCCGAGGACGAGCCCGCACCCGAGGTGAAGGGAACGTGGGACTACATCGGCCTGAACTACTACAGCCGGGCGCTCATCAAGGCCGACGAGCAAGGCCGACCGTTCGGCTCGGTACCCGAGGGGGCGGAGACCAGCCTGATGGGCTGGGAGGT
>JBBITS010000137.1:5081-7014 GCA_037440665.1 Chloroflexota bacterium | reverse complement strand
GCCGCCGCCATACCGCCCGGCGTCGTCAGCATCCTCGACGCGAAGCGCGGCGACATCGGCAACACCGCGCAGGCGTATGCTCGCGCGGCGTTCGACGACCTGGACTTCGACGCGATGACGGTCAATCCATACCTCGGAGCGGACAGCGTGCAGCCGTTCGTGGAGCGTCCCGACAGGGGCGCTTTCATCGTCTGCCGCACGTCGAATCCGGGGGCCGCTGATCTGCAGAACCTGCTGGTGTCCACGCCGGACGGCGAGCGGCCGCTCTATGAAGTCGTGGCGCAGTCGGCGCAGAAGTGGTCGCGACACGAGAACGTCGGCATCGTCGCTGGCGCGACGTATCCGGACGACATCCGGCGGCTGCGTGAACTTTGTCCCTCGATGCCGTTCCTCGTGCCGGGCGTTGGGGCGCAGCAGGGCGACGTCGGGGCGGCTGTGCGCGCAGGGATAGACGCTGAGCGGCTGGGCCTTATCATCAATGCGGCGCGCTCCATCATCTACGCGGGCAGCGGGCCGGAGTTCGCCGAGGCCGTGCGCGCCGCGGCGCAGCGGCTTCGCGACGAGATCAACGCCAGCCGCGCCGCGCCTGCGGGAAGAGGCGCGTGATGGTCGTAGAGTTCCGCATGGGCGACGTGGTTCGCCTACGGAAGCCGCACCCCTGCGGCGGCTTCGAGTGGGACGTGGTCCGCCTGGGAGCCGACATCGGCCTGAAGTGCCGGACGTGCGGGCGGCGCGTGTTGCTGGACCGGCCGACGTTAGAGAAGCGCCTCAAGGCGTTCGTCTCGCGCGGCGAGGAGCCCGACCCCGAGAAGGTCCGGCTGATCCTGGACCGGGACTGAGGAGGTCATGGTCCTGGCCATGACGGTGGACGCGCGCGCTGTCGTCACGCGGCTTTCCGCCCTGAGCGGGGGCGCGCATCTCTTCGAGCGCGACGCCTACCGGCGATTCTGGCTGGCGCGGCTCACGTCGCACACCGCGTCCAACGCCGTTCTGTACTCCATGCTCATCCTCGTGGTACGCGAGACGGGATCGAGCTTCGCCTCCAGCCTCTTCGTCGTCTCGTACATCCTTCCCACGGCGCTGCTGGGTTCGGTGATGGGCGTGCTGGTGGACCGAGCGCCCAAGGGTATCGTGCTGGCTGCCGGCAACGCCGCCCGCGGCATACTCGCGTTCGTGCTGGTCGGGTCGTACGGCAGCGTGTGGGTGCTGTACCTGATGGGCCTGTTGATGGCGCTGGCGTCGCAGTTCATCGCGCCGGCCGAGGCTGCTTCCCTGCCGCTAGTGGTGAAGCGAGACGAGTTGACGGCTGCGAACTCGGCCAATAACCTCGGCGCGCTGCTTTCGCAGGTAGCGGGCATGGCCGTGCTTCCGCCGGTATTTCTCGCGACGTTTGTGCCGCCGCTGTTCGTCGTTTGTACGGTGCTGTTCGCGGCGGGAGCCGCGCTCTTCGCGCTCACGCTGGGCCTTGCCCTTCCTCAGGCGCAGCAGGTGCGCGTCTCGGGCCTTCAGGAGGTGCGTGAGCAGTTCGCGCGGGCGTGGCAGGCGCTATCGAAGGACGTGTCGTCGTACATGAGCGTCATCGTGCTCGTCCTGGCCAGCATTACGGCGCTGGTGACCGTGAGCCTGGCGCCTAGGTTCGTCG
Organism: Chloroflexota bacterium; assembly: GCA_037440665.1. GTDB lineage: Bacteria > Chloroflexota > Dehalococcoidia > DSTF01 > JACRBR01 > DATLZC01. The sequence goes on along the minus strand of JBBITS010000137.1, from coordinate 5,372 downwards.
ATCGCGTGCTGGGTGTGGAGCCGCAGTACGCGGTGTTCGTCCTTTCGCCCGCCGTACTGGGCATCGTTGCCGGCATGAGGCTGGCGCAGGTTGTGGAGCAGAGGCTTTCGAAGCCGCGGGTGGTCGCTCTCTCCTTCGCCGTGCTGGTCGCGGGCATGGTGGTTATCGGCATGATCCGGCCGGTCGGCGGGTGGGTGGAAGGCGTCACCGGCCTGAACGCGACGGGCGCGCGGCTGCTGGTCACGACGCTGTTCACAGTGGCGCTGGCGGGCTCGTACACGCTCATCAACA
>JBBITS010000137.1:0-5037 GCA_037440665.1 Chloroflexota bacterium | reverse complement strand
GCAGGGGCGCGTGTTCGCTGCCCAGACGGTGTTGAGCAACCTGGCCTCCATCGCGCCCATCCTGCTCACGGGCCTGGTGGCGCAGGTCGTGGGCGTGGATCGCGTGTTCGTGGCCGTAGGGCTCGTGATAGGCGTGGTGGCCGTCTGGTACTGGCTGCGCAGCGTCTACAGCGAGGCGCCGCCATGACGACGCCCAGGCCTTCCCGGCTTCGCGTCGTCCAGAACGGTGGGCCGCGACCCGCGCCGCCGCGCCGCGCCTCCGTGCTGCGCTATCGCGGGTTCTTCGTGCTGTTCCTGGTGCAGCTCATCGCCCAGACGGCGCAAAACGCGCTGCTCTTCGGCCTGCTGGTCGTGGTCACCGACCTGACGGAGACGTCGACCTTCACCAGCGTTCTTGTGCTCTCGTACGTCATCCCGACTTTCGGAGCCGGCATCTTCTCCGGCGTTCTGGTGGACCTGTGGAGCAAGCGGCGGCTGCTCATCGTCACGAATCTCATCCGCGGGCTCGCCACTATCGGATTCTTCTTCACGTCCGACTGGGTGTGGGCGCTCATCGGTATCAACGTGCTGTTCGCCACGGCCGGGCAGTTCTTCAACACGGCGAACACGGTCACCGTACCGTTCCTCGTCCCCAAGGACCAGCTCATTGCGGCGAACAGCATGTACAGCATGACCGTCACGATCTGCCAGCTCGCCGGCATGATCGTGCTTTCGCCCATCATTCTGGCGACGTTCGGCGCTGACGTTCTGTTCGTGCTGTGCGCGGCGCTGCTTCTGGGCGCGTCGGCCCTCGCACGCCTGTTGCCGGTGGTCGAGCACGACGACGGGCACCCGGAGCGTCAGCTTCCTACGGCTGAGGACTTCCGCCAGGCGGCGTCCGAGTACTGGAAGGCGCTGCGCTCCATTCGCAACGACCCCATCACCAACATGGCTATGGTTCACGTGACTGTAGCCAGTACGCTGGTGCTGTTGTTCGCGGTGCTGGTGCCGCGCTACATGCAGGCGATTCTCGAGATCGCGCCGGATCGCGCCGTGACGGTATTCGCGCCGGTGGCCTTCGGCGCGCTTATCGGCTTCCGGGCGCTGCCGCGAGTGGCGCACCGGTACGGCAAAGCGCGCACGGTGATGATCGGGCTGGCGGGCCTTGCCGTCTGCCTGCTGGCGTTCGGCCTCGTCGAGAGCATCGGCGCGGGCCTGAGGCGGACCGAGCACCTGAATCCGTTCGAGGAGGAAACGGCGAAGCGCTTTGGCGGGCTGTCCATCCTTGTGGCGCTGACGACGCTCTTCGCGGGGCCGCTGGGGTTCTGCTTCGCGCTCGTCAACGCGCCTGCGCAGACCATCCTCCACGAGCGCGCGCCCGCCGACATGCGCGGGCGGGTGTTCGCGGCGCAGGTGGTGCTGGCCAATGGCGTCTCCATCCTGCCCCTCATGGTCGCGGGCGCCGTAGCCGACCTTTATGGCGTAAGCACCGTGATCCTTGCCATCGCCGTGGTGATGGCGGTCATCGCGGCGGCTACGGTGTGGGTTGACGAGCGTTACGGCCTGTCGGAGGAGGCCGGGCGCGCGGCGCCGGCGTAAAGAACGACGGACGCACAACGCGAACTGCGAAGGCGTACTCTCAATTGAATCCCTGGGCGGCCTGCGTTAGACTGACCGCGCAGGGTCACCTGGAGGTGAGAGCGCGTGATCGAGTTGACCATCGAGAGCATCAGAGTCAACCTGATGAACTACCAGCGGGTCGTGATTCTGAAGGAGAAGGACGCCGACCGATACCTGCCGATCTGGATCGGCGCGGCCGAGGCCGACGCCATCGCCGTGCGCATGCAGGAGGTGGCCGTCGCCCGCCCGCTCACCCACGACCTCCTGCGCAACGTCATCGACAGCCTGGGCGCCACGGTTGACTACATCGTGGTCAACGACCTCTCGAACGACACCTTCTTCGCCCGCGTCATCCTGAGCCGCGACGGTCAGACACTGGAGATCGACTCCCGCCCCAGCGACGCCATCGCGCTGGCGGTGCGCGCCAAAGTGCCCATCTACGCGGAGGAGTCGGTGCTGGAGAAGGCGGGCGTAGTCCTCGACAAGGAAGGCGAAGGGATAGAGGGCACCGAGGAGCACGTTGTCGAGAAAACGACAAAGGCAAGCGCCGAGGAACTCGAGAAGATGTCGGCGTTCCGCGACTTCATCGAGAGCCTCGATCTGGACGACTTCGACAAGCGCAAGCAGGGCTGAGGCCGAACCGAAGCAGCGAAGCGCAGGGCGCCCCGATGGGCGCCCGTTCTGTTCCCCGGCGCTCGACCCATAGCCCGCGCGCCCGTAAGCTTCGGCCATGCGCATAGACGTAACCCTTCTGCCGGGACAGTCCAAGGACGATCGCCGCTGCCCGGTGATTGTCGTCGACGCTCTGCGCGCTACGACGTCCATCGCCGTGGCGTTCGCGGGTGGGGCCAGCGAGATCGTCGTGTGCGGAAGCCTGCGGGCGGCCCGCGACGCGGCACGACAGCTCGGGCCGCGGGTGTTGCTCTGGGGCACGTGATAGCCGACGCCCTGCCCTGGTGCCGTTCCTGATCGTGGTCGAACCGGCCCGCGCGGGCCAGCCGCGCGGTCGGTGTGAGGACGTCGCGTAAGGATGCTTACGTGGCAGCTTCACATCCTCCAGGAACTGGAGGCCGTGGGCTGATCCGCCGACGGCGACCGCCGGATCGGGTAGCAGCACTCGACGTTGGGCAGGAACGGGGAGGTAGCGGTGTACTGGGATTTCGAACACAGTGATGGCTGCCGCAACCGCCACCGATGCGGCTGCGACGCAGCCGAACGCCCACGCCAGCCACGCGGTCGGCCCTGACAGGTGGTCGAACACCCGCCACAGCGCCAGCGCGGGCGGGCCGACGAAGATGCCCCACTCGACCAGCAGGAACCGTGGACTGTTCCACCATGCGTAGTTCTCATGCACATAGTCTTCAACGTCGACAGCATCGGAGGGCGCTACAAGTTGTCGTAGCGGGGGCAGTACATTCTTGATGAGATGGCACCTCAACAGCGACTGGTTGTGGTAGGCGTCCTGGCCGTAGGCGTAGAAGATCGCGCTCACGTACGGGATCACCAGGAACAATCCCCAGCGGTCGTCGACATTGGCGAAGGCGAATCCAAGGGCCGCGACGACCGCTGCGAAGAAGATCTGGTCGAGTGTCGCCAACTGCTGGGCACGGATACGAATCTCCGCGTGAACGTCTGCGTACACCTGCAGGAGCACTTGGAGCGCTGGCGAAGCATGAACGTCGCCCACGGCTTCTCCTGGTTCGTGTCGTGCCTCTGCCATCGTTCACCTCCAACCCCTAGGTTTCACACCCGATCCCGTCTCCGTCGCCGTCGAAGCGGTGCGGGTCGGGCGGCAGCACCGTGAAGTCGCGGTAGGGAATCTCCCCGCAATCGAGGTCGGGCGGCGGGGGCGGGATGCAGACCGTGGGGTAGGACGGGTCGCAGTTGCCGGACGGCGTCGGCGTGGCCTGGGCGGGCGTCGGAGTCGGGCCGGTCTGGTCGGCCCTGAAGGCGATGACGGGGTGTAGTTCGATCCCGTTTGGCGCTACGCCGGTCTGCCCGTGAATGAAGTCGAAGAAGCCGACGCCGGTGATCGTGCCCGTACCGTCCAGGTCGGTGAAGTGCGAGGACGAGGGCTGACCAAACGCCGCTACCAGCGCCGCCCGCGCCGCGCGCATGTCCTCGGCCTGCGCCGAATCCACCGCTCCGGCACAGAGCGTGGCGTCGGGGAACTCCACGATCATCGTCTGGGACGGGTCGCCCAGGTCGGAGATCACCAGGTGGATGTCCCGATCCTCCTCCAGCTTGAACTCCACCAGGTTCGCCGTGACGCTGTAGGTCGTCAACTCGGTCGGGGCAATCCGCGAGTCCTGTGGCAGCGAGGGCGGCCTGGGGATCGCCCGCAGGTCGGCGACCGTCGATGTCACCGGCGTGAAGTCGACCAGGGCGGCATCTGAGTCGGACAGCGTCTTGACGGGCCAGCGCTCCTGGCCACACTTGAGCGGCGTGGCCACCGGCGTCGCTGCGGGCGTGGGCGTCCTTGTCCGCGTCGGCGTGCGGGTCGGCGTCGCGGCGGGGCCGCCCAGGTGGTCGATCAGGCCCGCGACGTACTGGAGGACGAGGGAGGCGTCGACCGCGTCTGTGCGCCCGTTGCCGTTCACATCCGCGTTCTGCGGGCACGGCAGTTGCTGGATCAGGCCCGCGTCTAGTTGGAGGATGAGCGCCGCGTCGACCGGCGTGATCTGCCCGTCGCAGTTGGCGTCGCCTGCCCCTGCGCCTGCGCTACCGCCGTCGGTCGCGGTCGAGGCGCAGGCTGCCAGGGCCAGGATCACCAGCGCCGTGAGGATACTGCCGAGGCGCAGCACGGCGCGCCGTCCTAGCTCTCGCAGCCTACGCCGTCTCCGTCTCGGTCGAACCCGTGCGGGTCAGGTGGCCGGACGGTGAACCGCCGGTAGGGAACATCGCCGCAGTCCAAGTCCGGCGGATATGGAGGAATGCACACGTCGGGGTAGGACTGGCGGTCGCAGTTCTCCGCCTGCGGCGGTGGCTGGGTGGGCTGCTGCTGCGCCGGTGGCTGGGTGGGCTGCTGCTGTACCGGAGGCTCGGTCGGAGCGGGCGGCACCGGCGTGTCGGTCGGGGCGGGCGGCGCGGTGTTCGTCGCCTCCGGCGGCGGTGTGTCCGTCGCCTCCTCGACCGTGGCCGTGGCAGTCGGCTTCGCGCCGCCGCCCTCCTCGTTGCCGCACGCGGCGGCCACCGCAAGCACGATCCCCGCGAATGCGATGAACGCGATCCAGCGCATAGCTCCCCTCCTCATCCTGAGTTGGTCGGGTGGTGGCGGCGGGGCCGTCCCACACCAGAGACGTTGGCCCTATTCTATCAGGCGGGCAGGCGGGGTGCTATCCGGCAGCGTCACCGACGACTTGCCCGTATGGTGATCTGAACGGGAGTTGGCAGCCGAGCGCGGTCAGCCACTCCTGGCGAGAACAGACCTCGCCGTGG
>JBBITS010000136.1:0-7029 GCA_037440665.1 Chloroflexota bacterium | reverse complement strand
GGCGCGAGACCAGGTTGTAGTAGCCGACGGTCAGGACCAGGTCGACCACCGCCGCCTCGTCCAGATGCGCGCGCACGGCGGCGAACGTCTCGTCCGAGACGTCGGATTCGCGGGTCAGCTCGCCGGCGAAGGCGAGGACGGCGGCCTCGGCGTCCGGGAACGCCGCCGTGTCGCCGCGCGTCGCGGCCTTCACCTCGTCCATCGACAGACCGGCCGCGCGCGCGATGCCCACGTGGTGCGCGACCTCGTAGCGGCAGCGGTTGGCCGCGCCCGTGCGCAGGATCGCGATCTCGCGAAGGCGCGGGGCGAGCGAGCTGCGCGTCAACAGGTAGCTGCCCAGACGCATGAACTGGCGCAGGCCGTCGGGCTGGTGGGCGATGGACCGGTAGATGTTGAACAACCCTTCGGGGCCCCGTGAGTTGCGCTCCAGCAGCCAGCGGCTCTCCTCCGGCAGGTCCTCGGCGTTCAGCAGCGCGACACGGGCCACGAGGTCACCCCTCCACCTAGACGTTGAACAACACGTGCATGACGTCGCCGTCCTGCACGACGTACTGCTTGCCTTCCTGACGCAGACGGCCGCGCTTGCGCGCCTCGGCCAGCGAGCCGTCGGCCAGCAGTTCGTCCCAGCGCACGACCTCGGCGCGGATGAAGCCCCGCTCCAGGTCGGTGTGGATCTTGCCCGCGGCCTGCTGCGCCGGCGTGCCGGCGCGAATGGTCCAGGCCCGGCACTCGTCGGGGCCCACGGTGAAGAACGATATCAGCCCCGTCAGCGCGTAGGACATGCGGATCATGCGGTCGAGCCCCGGTTCGGTGATGCCGAGGTCTTTGGCGAACTCGGCGGCCTCCTCGGGCGTCAGCTCGGCAAGCTCCGCCTCCAGCTTGCCGCAGAGGGCCGCGACGTCGCTACCGGGGCCGCCGTGGGCGGCGCGGAACTCTTCCTCGATCTCGCGGGCGCGCGGCAGGTCGGCCTCACCGAGGTTTACGACGATGAGCAGCGGCTTGTCCGTCAGGAACTGGTACGACGAAAGCATCCTGCGCTCGTCGGCGGTGACGCTCTGGGCGCGCAGCGGAACCTCGTTCTCCAGTTGGTCCTTCAGACGGCGCAGCAGCGCCATCTCGCGCTCGCCCGCCTCTCGCTCGCCCGCGCGCAGCGAGCGGACCTCTATGTCAAGACGCTGCAAACGCTTCTCCAGGAACGCGGCGTCGGCGAACGCCAGCTCCATGCTCAGCGCGTCGACGTCGCGCGCAGGATCGATCGACCCCAGCGGGTGCATGACGCTGGTGTCCTCGAACGCACGGACGACGGCCACGAGGGCGTCGGCGCGAGTGAGGGCGTTCAGAAGCTGCGCGGGCGCGCCCTCGCGAGAGAAGCCGCCGGGGAAGTCGAGGTACGTGATGTCGGCGTGGGTCGTCTTCTTCGGCTTGAAGAGAGCCGCCAGCCGGTCGAGCCGCTCGTCCGGCACCTTTACCGTGCCGATGTAGGGCTCGACGCCGTGGCCGAACGACCCGGTGCGCGCATGGCCGCGGGTGACCGCGTTGAAGACGGTGGTCTTGCCCGCCTGCGCCAGCCCGACGATCGCGAGCTGCACTGGTCAGGAACCCCCGAGGTAGCCAGTGATGTCGTGCAGCTCGACGCTTGTCTCCGGCCAGGGGGCTACGCCATCGGCGATGAGCTGAACGGCCTTGCGCTGCGATGGCCAGACGAAGCGGCTCAGCGTCTCGTCGAGATCGCACCACTCGAAGTCGGTGTGCTCGTCGCTCAGCTCCGGCCGGGGCAAGTTGGGAACGTGGGCGGCGAAGGCCGGGATGACGTGCACAGCGTCGGTCTCCTCGTTGTAGAACAGCTCGACGAAGTCAAGGCGGAAGAAGCGGTCGGGGCGCAGGCCCGTCTCCTCCTGCATCTCGCGGAGAGCGGCGTCGTACGCCTTCTCGCCGTCATGGACGCGGCCGTGGACCGCCTGCCAGGTTCCGGCCAGACGCAGGTGCGGCGCGCGTAGCAGCGTCAGGAAGCGCGCCTGGCCGTGCACGAAGCTGAACACGTAGACCGAGACCGACGTGCGGAGGTTCTGTTCCACGCCACCCACGATACCCCCGCTCCGGTGGCTCGACAAGCGACGTTCAGCCCGCCGTCTGGCCCGTAGGGCACCGGCCGGACAGCGGGCAGCCTCCGCAACGCGGACGCGCCAGGCAGACGGCCTTGCAGTGCAACACGATGGCAGCGTGGTACCGCCGGTACAACTCCACCGGGTCGCCGGTCTCCGCAGGCGACTCGCCTGGGCGAGGGGCGCTGGACAGGGCCTCTTCGAACCACTGCTGCCACGCGCGGTAGCTGTCGAGAGCCGGGCCGAGGCCCAGGCGGCGGAACAGCCGCCGGGTGTAAGCGTCGATGACGAAGAACGGCTTGCCGCCGGAGTACAGGGCGATGGCGTCGGCCGTCTCCTCGCCGACGCCGTGGGTGGCGAGGAGGGCGTCGCGCAACTCGGCGGCGGGCAGGGCCAGGAAGCGGCTCAGGTCGCCGCCCGCCACACGGTCGATGGTCGCCGCCAGCGCCTTTAGCCTCCTGGCTTTCTCGCGCGGCGTGCCGGCGGGGCGCACCAAGTCTGCCAGCTTCTCCGCCGACATGGCGGCCACGGCCCGGAACGACAGCGCGCCCGCATCGCGCAGACGGTCCAGCGCGCGATCGACGTTGGGCCACGCCGTGTGCTGAACGAGGATGGCGCCGAAGATCTGCTCGACCGGTGGCGTGTCGGGCGTCCAGTGCCAGTGGACGTCACGGTAGGCCGCGTCCAAGCGATGGTAGAGGCGCAGCAGCTCCCGCGTCAGAGCCGCACCGCCGTCAGCACGAGGTCGGGCGAGTTGCGGGCGGCGCGCCGGTCGAGGCCTCCGTATGACCCCGTCGTCCGGAAGCCGGCGCGGCCGAGCATTCGCCGCCACTCGTCGACGCTGTGCCTGCGCGTCTCCTGAGCCCATTCGCGCGCCGCCCCGTTCTCCAGGTCCAGGTGGTACTCCACTTCGCGGTACACCGACCGGCCGGCGTCGAAAGTCTTCTCGCTCATGATGAAGCGCTCGCCCTCGCGCCGCCAGACCCGCGTCTCGTCGCGGCCGGGCTGGCTCACCGTCTGGATGACGAGCCGGCCGCCGGGCGAGAGGACCCTAGCGAACTCCGCGAGCATCTGCGGCAGCAACTCGTCGGACCGCAGGTCGGCGCCCAGACGGAGGTCGTACACGGCGTCGAAGGCGCCGCCAGCGAAGGGCAGAGCGCAAGGGTCAGCGAGGACGAGGGCCAGGCGCGCGCCCTGCTCGTCGCGAGCTGCCCACAGGTACTCCTCGGCGAAGTCGAGGCCCACGACACCGACGTCCAGCGGCAGAAGCGCGGCCGCGTGGCGGCCGTAGCCGCAGGCGGCGTCGAGCACGGCCATGCCCGGCTCCAGGCGCAGCAGAGCCGCCAGCGCGGTTGCCTCGGCGGCCGCCTGCTCGCGACCGGCGTGCCCGCCGAGGCTTTCGTACAACTCCCGGAAGGTGGGGTTCCGCCAGCTAACCTCAATGCGTTCCCAGCGCACGCGACTCTCTCTGTCCCTCCCGGCCCGCTACCTGACGGGGGGCCGCTTCGCTGGCTCGGCCGCGGCGAGCAGCGCCCAGTCGGGCACGCGCGCCGCAGGCACAGCGTCATAGCCGGGGTAGTACGGCTTGATGTCCAGCACCGGCGTGCCGTCGATGGCGTCGAGCCCGCGTACGCGCAGGATGTTGCGCCGCCGCCGCATCAGCTCCGCGACCGTCACGCCTACAGGCGCCGGACGAAGCTGGCTGCGCGTCGCCAGAATGCCCTGCTCGGGCAACGACTCGTCGCCGCGCGGCCGGACATGGGTGCGACCCGGCTCGGGCGGCGGCAGCCGGTGGAAGGCGAAGACGACGATGACGTGCGAGTAGCCCTCGATACCCTCGAGCATCGGCGCTAGGTCGTCCCGGATGATAATGTCCGACCGGACGTTCTCCCAGCCGTCCATGCGCGGCTCGCGCACGCTGTTGCGCACGACGCCGATGGGCCGCAGGCTCACGGGCTCACGCGGGACGAGGGACCGGCCCACGCCGATCCGCTCCGACAGCCAGTCGCGCGCGCGACCCCACCATGCCATCGGTATCCTCCCCGTCGCAGCCTCGCCCGGAGACCCTGCCTACGTCAATTCGACCGGGATCTCAAAATCGATCCGTAACTCCGTCTCGCTCACGGCGCAGCGGTAAGCCCAGAGCGCCACGCCTCGCTCCCGCGCCTCGCGCAGAGCGGCGACCAGCCGGGGGTCGGCTTCAGCCCACGGCCGCAGCGCCCAGGCGTCGGCCCGCTGCACCACCCAGACGACAGCGGCCTCCATGCCCTCGTCGCGCGCGGCGATGAGCGCCCGGACGTGGCGCTCGCCGCGAGCGGTCGGCGCGTCCGGGAACAGCCCGGCGCCGTCCACCACCAGAGTGCACGACTTGGCCTCGAGAAGGCAGGCCCGGCCGCCTGCGCCCTCGAGACGGAAGTCGATGCGACACCCGTTATACACCACCTCGCGTCGCAAGGTCTCGAAACCGGCGAAAGGAGCAAGCCTGCGGGCGGCCAGCGCCTCCGCCACCAGCGCGTTGGGCTTGCGGGCGTCCACCGACACCAGCGTCTCCCCGTGTCGCACTAGGACGAGGTCGTAGGGGGTGCGTCTGCCCGTGGCAGACGCAGGCGCCACGAGGCAGGGCGCGCCATTGACCAGTAATTCGCCAAGACGGCCCGAATTGGCCAAATGGGCCACGGCGCGCCGTCCGCCCACTTCCACCTCCACGGCGAAGCGGTTGACCCGCCGGATGACCGTCGCGGGAACCAGACCGGAAGGCAAATCCACCCGGTTTCAGCCTCCCTTCGGGCCGCTTTCAGATTCCGAAACAGGCGCGTGTGTGATAGAATGCACCAGAATGCGCGAGGCCATTTCGAGCTATGCCACGGAGGCGCGCCCTGGGCGGGGAGCGGCGTGGCTAGCGGGGCCCTTGCGCCTGCCCGCCCGTCACCGACTTATCCCATACCCATGGTAACGAAGAAAGCCGCACCCGCGAGGCCGGCCCGGTCCACGCAGGCCGCCGCGTACACCGCTGAGGACATCCAGGTCCTCGAGGGGCTGGAGGCGGTGCGCCGCCGCCCTGGCATGTACATCGGCGGCACCGACCAGCGGGGCCTCAACCACCTCCTCATCGAGATCGTCGATAACAGCACCGACGAAGCCATGGCCGGCTTCTGCGACCGCATCGAGGTCCGCCTCACGAAGGACGGCCGGGCGATCGTGCGCGACAACGGCCGCGGCATCCCCGTCGACAAGCACGCCCGCACCGGCAAGTCGGCGCTGGAAACGGTCATGACCGTCCTGCACGCTGGCGGCAAGTTCGGCGGGCAGGTGTACAAGGTCTCGGGCGGCCTTCACGGCGTCGGCGCCTCGGTGGTCAACGCGCTCTCCGAGCAGCTCTGGGTCGAGGTACGCCGCGACGGCAAGGTGTACCGCCAGGAGTACCGCCGGGGCGTCCCGGCGGGTCCCATCAGCCAGAAGCCCAACAACGACCCCTCGTACCCCCACGGGACGACGACCGCGTTCAAGCCCGACTCCGAGGTCTTCCAGACCATCGAGTTCGACACCCACGCCCTGATCCAGCGCTTCCGCGAGATGGCGTACCTGACGAAGGGCGTCTGGATTCGGTTCACCGACGAGAACGCCGACTACGACGTGAACTTCTACTTCGAGGGCGGCGTTGCGTCCTTCGTACGGCACATGAACCGGGGCCGGCAGGTCCTGCACGCGAAGCCCATCTACATCGAGAAGCAGGTGGGCGACGTGTCCGTCGAGGCCGCTGTCCAGTACAACGACGGCTTCTCCGAAGCGACCTTCAGCTTCGCCAACACCATCAACACCATCGACGGCGGCAGCCACCTGACAGGCTTCCGCAGCGCCCTCACACGCATCCTCAACGACTACGCCCGTAAGCAGAAACTCCTGAAAGACGACGACGCCAACCTTACGGGCGAGGACGTGCGCGAGGGCCTGGTAGCCGTGGTCAGCGTCAAGCTCCCGGAGCCGCAGTTCGAGGGCCAGACCAAGACGCGCCTCGGCAACCCCGAGATCAAGAGCGTCACCGAATCGGCCATTGCGGAGGAGCTGGGGTCGTACCTCGAGGAGCATCCCCAGGACGCACGGCGCATCATCGAGAAGTGCCTGATGGCCGCCCGCGCCCGCGAGGCCGCTCGCAAGGCCCGCGACTTGGTCGTCCGCAAGGGGCTGCTTGACGGCGGCATGCTGCCCGGCAAGCTCGCCGACTGCGCCGAGCGCGACCCGGCCCACGCCGAGCTGTTCATCGTCGAGGGCGATTCGGCCGGCGGCTCGGCCAAGCAGGGGCGCGACCGCCGCACCCAGGCCGTCCTGCCCCTGCGCGGCAAGATCCTCAACGTCGAGAAGGCCCGCGTCGAGAAGATGCTTTCGCATGAGGAGATCCGCGCCCTCATCACGGCGCTAGGCACCGGCTTCGGCGACTCGATGGACGTGGGCAAACTACGCTATCACCGCGTCATCATCATGACCGACGCCGACGTCGACGGGTCGCACATCCGCACGCTGCTGCTCACGTTCTTCTACCGGCAACTCCGCCGCGTCATCGACGACGGCTACCTCTACATCGCCCAGCCGCCGCTCTACCGCGCACAGAACGGCAAGACGCACGTCTGGCTGTACAGCGAGAAGGAGAAGGACGACTACCTGTCGAAGAAGGACGGGAAGGCGTCGGCGCTGCAGCGCTACAAGGGCCTTGGCGAGATGAACCCGGAGCAGCTCTGGGAGACGACCATGGACCCCGACCGCCGCACGCTCCTCCAGGTAAGCATCGAAGATGCCATGGACGCGGAGGATATCTTCTCGCAGCTCATGGGCGATGACGTCGCCCCCCGCAAGAAGTTCATCCAGTCCCACGCCAAGCAGGCCCGCCTCGACATATAGCGGTGCGATGCCACTCTCCAAGAGCCCGTTCGAC
>JBBITS010000135.1:0-7230 GCA_037440665.1 Chloroflexota bacterium | reverse complement strand
GCGGCCGCCAGCGTGGCCTCACCGAGGCGCAGACCAAGCGCATGGCCAGCCAACTGCCCCGGATGCGCGATCGGGTCGTCGGCGGAGCGCGCCTGCGGCGGGGGGAGCGTGTGCTCGACATCGGCGCGGGCACGGGGCTGATCGCGCTGGAGGCTGGCAGACGCGTTGGACCATCGGGCAGCGTTGTCGCGCTCGATATCTCGCGTGACGCGCTGGAGGAGTGCCTGCGGCAGAGCGGTAGTGACGGGGCCACGGCTCCGCTCGCGGCCGTCGTCGCCGATGGACTGAGGCTTCCTTTCGCCGGCGCGACGTTCGACGCTGTCTTCACGCGCTCCGTCCTCATCTACGTCGGGGACAAGGCCAGCGCTATCCGTGAGATGCACCGCGTGCTTCGTCCCGGCGGGCGCGCCTCGATTTTCGAGCCCATCAACAGCGCGTCGGCGGAGTACACCTGGCGGTGGGGCCTGGACCTGAGGTCCGCGCAGGCGGCGCACGATCGCGTGGTCGCTCACTTGCAGGCGAACTGGGATCACCGCGAGACGATGATGGGATTCGACGAGCGCGACCTGCTCCGCTGGTTCGTTGAGGCCGGGTTCTCGCCGGTCCAGATGCGGTACGAGTACGGGTTCGCGCGTCAGCGCCGGGGCGGGCGGAACGCGGCCGCCGGTCTCGCGACGCGCCCCAACCCCAGCATGATGAGCTACGAGGAGGCGGCTCGCGCTGTCCTGGGCAACGGCGCCGATGACTATCTCTTGCGCCTGTCCCGTATCCTTGTGTCGCAGCCTGTAGAGGGCGCGGGCGCCGCGGCGTACGTCGTGGCGCGGAAGGAGAAGACGTGACGCAGCTCGCTGAGGATACCGCCTTCATCGACGGCGTCGTCGCCTCCATGCGGACGGTGCGTGCCAATGGCATCGACATTGCCTACGCCGTTGTCGGCGCCGGGCCGACGCTGGTTCTGACGCACGGGTTCGCCGGTCCGACGGCGGGCTGGCCGGCGGGCATGGATGAGCTGGCGCGGCGCCTCACGCTGCTTCTCTACGATGTGCGGGGGCACGGAAAGACGTCGTCGCCGGAGGACCCAGCGGCGTACTCGCTGCCCATCTTCGCGCAGGACCTTGCTGCCCTGATGGACGCGCTCGCGATCGAGACGGCGCACGTGGGCGGCGTGTCGATGGGCGGAATGATCACGGCGCAGTTCGCCGTCGACTTCCCGGAGAGGCTCAAGAGCGTGCTTATCCTCGATTCCACCGCGGGCAACGACGAGGGCGAGGGCGAAGCATCGGTGTGGGAGGCGGAGCTGCGCGACGTCTTTGGGCAGATGGAGCACGTGGCCCGGAAGTACGGCATGTCGGAACTCACCGACCGCCAGGTCCGCTGGCGCTACGAGAACGACCCCCTGTGGAAGATCGATCCGGAGGCCGAGGCGAAGGCGCGGCGGCGACTCTCCTGGATGACGCAGGCGGGGGTCGCGGGCGCGGCGAAGGCCATCTGCGAGCGCCCTCACCTGCTGTCGCGCCTGGGGTCGCTCACCGTGCCCGCGCTGGTGATGGCGGGCGAGATGGACCGCTTCCACCCCTGCGCCCGGCAGGCCTATGAGGCGCTGCCCAACGCGCGCTGGGTAAGCGTCAGGCGCGCGGGCCACGCCGTCAACTCCTACCGGCCCGACGTGTTCGTGCAGGTGGTGGCGTCCTTCGTCGAGGACGTCGAGACGGGCCGCGACATCCGCGGCGAGTTCGTCATCGACTGAGCATAGTTGCGCGTGTCTGGGGTGCGGTGTTGGGTGCCTCTCTGCGGATCTGCGGGCGAGTCTCAAGACTCGCCCCTACGAGGTTCTCTCTCCCCCGCAAGTAGGGGCCCGTCTCAGGACGGGCCCGCGAAGATGCAGGCGCGCCGTGTTCGTCGCGACTCCGGGGTGGGCTGCACGCGCGTCCCTCAATCTACAGGAGTGGCGCGAAGGACGGTGGTCGCCGGTTGCGGCGGCACGGCGACGATCTGGCCATCGACCTGCAGGCCCGTGATGGCGAAGCGGTACGACGCTGGCTCGCCCGTGGTCGAGTAGGCGAAGCTCGCTGCGCCATCATCGCCCGTCGTGGCTGTCAGTCGCTCGACGTCGCCTTGCGGCGTGACCGTCAGCGTCGCGGAGAGTTGCGCTTCTGCAACAGGCGCGCCGTCGCGGTCCACAACCGTGACATCGTACTGCAGTTCGCCAGCCTCCTGCGATGGCAGCGTCTGGTGCGATGCCGTGATGGTGATGGTGAACTGCTCGCCGTCCGGCCCGGTGACCTCGATGATGAGCGGCGTGTCAATGCCGGGTGCCGGTGGCTCTTGCGGCGGCGCCGGGTAGGCGTAGGCGACGTCGTCGTTCAGGCCGGGGAGGTCGTAGCGGACGGTCTGCGCGTCGTCGCGCTGGCGCGCGGCGGCGATGAGGACGATGAGGACGCCGAGGACGAGGCCCGCCAGCGCGCCGCCGGCGGCGGCCAGCGTTAGCCGGGTGAGCCGGGTGGACGGAGGTTTCGGCGGCTCGGGCGGTGGCAGCGGCTCGGGTTCAGCGAAGAAGGGGTTGGTTTGGGACACGAGTGTAACGAGGATGGCGAACGCCGCCCCTGTCGACGCTCCAGGATCCAGAGCTTGCGCATGCGCCGGACTCCCTCCGGGCGCGGATGGCGCGCCCGGTGACTCCGCCGTAGCATAGAGTCCTGCCTGCGCCCTGAACGTTGGAGGAAACCCTGCATGACGCTCCTGCGCTCCCTGATGTTCGTCCCTGGAAACCGCGAATCGATGATCGACAAAGCGGCGCGCTTTACCGCCGACGTCATCGTGCTCGACCTCGAGGACTCGGCGCCGCCCGATGAGAAGGCGGCCGCGCGCGAGATCGTCGCTCGCGCAATCCCGCGCCTGACCGAAGCCGGCCAGACGGTGCACGTCCGCGTCAACAGCTTGGCGACGAGGCTGACGCGGGACGATCTGGCGGCCGTCGTGACACCGGGCCTCGCGGGCGTTCTACTGCCGAAGGTGGAGAGCGCGCAGGACATCCGCGACCTCGACGTGTTGTTGCGCGAGTTCGAGTTCGAGCGCGGAATACGGCCGGGGAGCGTGGCGTCGTTCGCGCTCATCGAGTCGGCGAAGGGCGTCCTCCGCTGCGAGGCCATCTGCGCGGCGTCGGACAGGCTTGCGGGCCTGGCGCTGGGCGCCGAGGACCTGACGGCCGACCTCGGCGTGCGCCGGACAACAGAGGGGAGGGAGCTTTCCTACGCGCGGGGCGTTCTCATCCACACGGCGCGCGCGTACGGTGTCGTGGCGCTCGACACGCCGTACCCAGATTTCCGCGACGGTGAGGGCCTGGCGCGCGAGGCGCAACTGGCGCGAGAGCTGGGCATGCGGGGGAAATACGCGATTCACCCGGATCAGGTCGAGAGCCTGAACCACGTCTTTGCGCCCTCTGCAGAGGAGATCGCCTGGGCGCGGCGGGTCGTCGAAGCGTACGAGGCTGCGTCGGCGCGGGGGTCGGGTGCGGTGAACGTGGACGGACGGATGGTGGACGAGCCGGTGGCGAAGCGGGCGCAAGACCTGCTGGCGCAGGCCGAGGCCATCGCCCGACGAGAGGGGCAACGGGGACGCTAGAGCGGCATGTCCACTGTCTCGCCTGCCCGCGCGGACATGGTCAGCCGGGTGGCGTTGGCGAGGAACTCGCTGGCGTCGAGGATTTCGAGTGGCACGGGCCGGCCCGTCGGACTGACGTGGATTATGATCGACCCGGCTTCCTCTGCGTGGTCAAGGGAGTCGGACGAGACCTCGATGGTGAGGATGTCGGCGTCGCGGTCATAGCTAGCTTTCATAGCGCGACCTCCGGGCCGGAGCGGAACACCATGTCACCCTGAGCGCACCCTCGGGCGGGAGCGAAGGGTCTGGCGGAACTCACAGACGGTCTGGCTGTTTCGCCAGTCTCCGCAGGCGACCCTTCCCGTGATGGGAATAGAGTAGTCGATGGGGACGCAGCGCCGCTCTGCGCCCCCCGTTTTTCAGCATGCTGTTAGCGGCTAACCAGGGCGGGCTGGGCGGCGCCCACGCGCGTCGCCATCCAGTCGTAGCGTACGGGGCTCAGGAGGCGCAGACGCTCAGGGTCGGCGAAGAACATGGCGAAGGAATTCGCGTAGTCCTCCAGAGGGTCGAAGGCCGACAGGTTGTTCCACACGTTGTCGCCGGCGTAGGAGAAACTTACCTGATACGCCTCGCGCGCCGCCTCGATCTCCTCGCGGCTGCTGTGGACCTGCCAGCCTGTCGCCGCCATGAAGTCTTGGAACTCGGCGTCGAGGAACACCCAAGCTATTCGGCCTGGCGGGACGCCCCGGAGCTGGTACGCGTGGCCGAATTCGTGTAGCACGGTCGTCACCGGCTGCGCCGGGTAGAGGACGACCTCGTTGTAGCCCTTGTGGTTGGTGTAGTAGTTGGCCCCGCGGCCGTAGGGCGACCAGCCAGTGAGGGACGTGCCGGTGTAGTTTGACGAGATGTGAAGCGGGCCGAGCGACGGGTTGCCGAGCTGAGCGCGAGCCTCGGGCGGCAGCAGCGAGAGCGCCGTCGTGACCGACTGCAGGCTCGCCGGGTCCCATACCTGCCCTTCCTCCACGAAATCCACGCCGTACTGGAGTTCCAGCGTCGCGAACTGGCAGGAAGCGGACAGGATCACTGTCGCGCCCAGCACTACCGGAGTGGCCAGCCGCACGGCGCGCGGGAGCGTCAGCGGGTAGAGATGGCGGAACGGAAGCGGAATCACCGGGGCGGCCATTGCGGCAGACCTCGTCACGAGTTCTGGTGTCCGCCGGCCCTTCCTGGGAAGGAGCCCGAAGCGGACCACCGGCGTCGTCTGTTGCCGGTTTCACCACTGGCTCCCTGAGACCTCCGGTGACCACGCCCCCCGGCAGGGGGAGGGCCTCAGTTCTTCGCCGCAACAGGAGAGGGGCTTTGTCCACCCTCTCAGCATTCCAACGCGCGCCCCGTTCGGTTGTTACCGTTTCGTTACCGTGAGACAGGTGGCCGTGGATCAGCCCGTCCGGCGGTGCTATCCTTGCCCCTCGCCAGACATGTCGCCCGACGCCACGAAGCGAGCGTCCTTCTTCGGAAGGAGCGCCCGGCAGGAGGAACCCGTTGACCGACTTCTCGTCTTTCGAAAAGGTCCAGTACGAGCGCCACGACAGGGTCGCCATCATCACCATCAACCGGCCCGAGGTGATGAACGCCATAGACCCGCAGACAGGCTGGGAGCTGCGTCAGGCGTGGGAGGACTTCCGCGACTCCGATGACCTCTGGGCCGCCATCCTGACGGGCGCGGGCGACCGGGCGTTCTCGGCCGGCAACGACCTCGTGGCAATGTCAAAAATGATGGCCGGCCAGATGACCATCAGGGACGAGTGGCGCGGAGTGCCTTTTGGCGCCATCACCCGCGACTTCGAGTGCTGGAAGCCGATGATTGCCGCCGTCAACGGCTACTGCCTCGCGGGCGGTCTGGAGATGGCGCTTTCGTGCGACATCCGGGTCGCCGCCGAACACGCGCAGTTCGGCCTGCCCGAGGTGACGCGCGCCATCATCCCCGCCGCCGGCGGAACCCAGCGCCTTCCGCGCCTCATCCCGCCGGGGATCGCGCTGGAGCTGCTGATGACCGGCGGGCGCATCGACGCCCAGACGGCGCTGCGCCACGGACTGGTCAACTACGTCGTGCCGAAGGACCAGGTGATGGCGAAGGCTCTGGAAGTGGCGACCGCCATCTCGAAGAACGGGCCGCTGGCCGTGCGCGCGGTGAAAGAGGCCGCCTTGCGGGGCCTGAGCCTGCCCCTCGCCGAAGGCCTGAAGATCGAGAACGAGTGCTCGCGCCGCGTTATGCAGTCGGAGGACGCGCGGGAGGGGCCGCGTGCGTTCGCCGAGAAGCGCGAGCCTCAGTACAAGGGCCGCTAGAGCCTACTCGCTCTGCGGCAGGCGTACGGAGTAGCCGGCGACGTCGGTGCGCGCCTCGTAGCGCTTGCCGCCTACCTCCAGCGTGACCAGGAAGCCAGGCGTGATGACCTGCGCGCATATCTCTCCTTCGCGCGCCAGGCCGAGGCAGGCGTCGGGCCACTGACGCTCTTCGGCGTCGATCACGACGATTGCGCTCGCATCCACGCCGGCTAGCCGAGCCAGCTCGGCGACGGCGGCCGCGATGGCGGCGTCGCGATTGACCTTCGGGCCGCCGGGCGCAGGTGAGGGCCGGGACGCCGCTCCCTCGGCCTGCCGGACCTGACCGCCGTCGAGGTCCGTGTGGTACTCGTACGACGTGGCCGTGCTGGTGTCGGTCAGAAGCATGAGGAAGCCGGGTGTGATGACCTCGACACAGGCTTCGTCCGGCTTGGTCAGACCGAGGCAGGCGTCGGACCAGTCGACGCTCTCCACGCCGGTGATCTCGATGTTGTACTGCGGAAGCTGAAGGCTCAGCGCCAGGTCCCGGCGGGCGGACTGGACGGCCAGGGGCTCCCAGACGTTCCACGTGACTTCGCCGTCGGTGACCGCCTCCCACGGCCAGGCGGGACACATGGCGGGAGGGCCGGGCGGACAGGCGAAGGCTTCGACGTCCTCGCCGGCGGCGGTCGTTATCTCGCCGGCTGGGGCTAGGAGAGAGCCGTCGATGTAGTCGCGGCCGAGGATGCGGGCGATGGCGTAGGGCGCGCCCTGGTAGGTGACGATATCTTCGGGTGGGGGCGTCGGCGCGACCAGGGGCAGCGTCGGCAGCGGCGTCGGCGTGCCCTCGGGCTCGCCGGGGCCGCTGTCGCCGCACGCCGAGGCGGCCAGCAAAGCGATGAGGACGAGGGCTACTGTCAGTTTTCGCACCGCCGTCTCCTGCGATTTCCCGGTTCTCCAAGCGTCTTGATATACTGCCGCTCGGCCGGAGCTACGGGCAGGGCGACCGGCGCTTACGAAAGGGAGACGGCCGAGACTCCCTGCCTGCCGGCAGGCACGGCGCAGGCGTCTGGGCCGTATTTGATGCCAGCGATAGTCGTCATCGGCGGCCAGTGGGGGGACGAGGGCAAGGGCCGCATCGTCGACCTCCTGGGCCGCAACGCCAGGATCGTCGCCCGTTACTCGGCAGGGAACAACGCCGGACACACCGTAGTCAACCCGCACGGCAAGTTCGTGCTGCACCTGGTGCCGGCGGGCATCTTTTACCCCGACAAGACCTGCCTTATCGGCAATGGCGTAGTTGTCGAC
>JBBITS010000134.1:0-7232 GCA_037440665.1 Chloroflexota bacterium | reverse complement strand
CGGAGACTACACCGTCTTGTTTTTACAGCAATCCTGGGACGCGACCCTCCCGCCGCTGTTTGACCAACGGCGTGACACGCACGCCTCGCGACTTCTCGCGGTACCCGGGGCTGCAACTCCTCAGCAGCGGTTAGCAGAGGTCGTGTCGCTCCCGCCCTACCCGAGGATCGGCACGGCGCGGGAGGAGGCCTCGGCGCGGAGGTACGCGATCAGCGCGGCGCGCACGGGCCGCAACGGTTCGAGGCTGTCGTCGGTCAACGAGCGCTCGGCCAGAGGCGCCAGCTTCGACAGCTCGCCCCGCAGCCGCTCGTACTCCTTCCGTTGCTCGCTGACCTTGAGCGACGTGGTACCGGGCTTCTCAACGTCCTTCAGAGCGTCCGCCAGGCTCTTAGCGTTGCCGTCCTTGCACCTGCCCAGCGCGCTGCGGGCCTCGGCCAGCAGCTCGCGCATCTTGCGGTTCTCTTCGGTCAGCGACTCGACGATGCCGTCGATCCGCCCTGCGACGATGCCCGCCAGCACCAGGGACAGGGAGAGCGCCGAGCGCGTGTAGTCGGTCTGAGCCTCGGGCAGGGCATGGGTCATCACGACCGCCTGAATGCCCTGCAGCACCTCTTCGGGGTATGGCCTCATCTCATCCGCCTTCGATCAGATCGAGGATCTCGACCTCGATAGAGGGGCCGATGTGCGCCGTCAGCGCCATCAGCACGTCGCGCGTCTTGCCCTCGCAGTACACGCGCGCGCCGGTCAAGAAGATCGTCGCGAGCTTCAGGTTGCCCAGCACCTCGTAGAACTTCACGGCGTCGCGGTCGACCTTCAGGCCGCTGTACTGCTCGTACAGCCGGTAGAACTCCTCACGATCGATCAGGCCGCCGACGCGCTGATCGCCCGCCCACCGCCAGGCGCGCATGCAGACCCATGCGACGTCCTCCATCGGATCGCCCAGATGCGCCATCTCCCAGTCGAGGATGCCGGTAATGCCGCGGTCGGCGTCGTACAGGAAGTTGCCCGTGCGGTAGTCGGCGTGGATGACGCTGATCCTCTGGGCCACGGGCTTGTGGCGCTTGAGCCACGAGATGGCCATCTCCAGCACCGGCTGCGGATCCAGCGCGTCCTGCCGCATCGTCGTTTCCCAGCGCTCGATTTCGATGCCCGCGACGGCTTCAGGCGACGGCGGCACGCCCAGGAACTGGAGTTCCAGAGCCTCCCAGTCGATGGTGTGGATGCGGGCGAGGATCTCGGCCTTCTGGCGCGCGACCTCGGGCCGAATCTTCTCGTAGTCGGGCGACGTCGCTATCGTGCGGGCGTCGGTCTGGCCCGGCAGGCGGCCCATGACGAAGAAGGGCCGCTCGAGCCACTCGCCGCCGGTCTCCAGCCAGTACACCGGCGGCACCGGCACGCCGGTCTTCTGGAGTGCGGAGTACAGGCGGAACTCGAGGTCGCGCTCGGTTTCGAGCAGGCTCGCCGGCGGGTCGCGCCGCACGATGAACCCCTGCGTCGTCTCCTTGCCGTCTTCCTTCCACGTCGCGTTGAACGACCACGTCTCGCGCGATGCCCCGCCCGGGATGCGGGAGATGTTCGACACCCGCAGGTCGGAGACGTGGGGCATGCGGTGGCGCAGGTACTTGACCAGTTGTTCTTCTTGCATGGGTAATCGGTGAATACCGTACGGGCGATGATAGGTCAACGGCCGATCGGCCCCATGGCGGCTCGCCGTGGCGTCAGGTAGCCGCCGGGGACGAAGAACGCCATCGCCCCAGCGAGCGGCACGAAGAACACCAGCAGCCACGACGGCACGAGCGTGATGCCGGCGATCAGGCTCCAGCCGACGACCCGGAGCGCCAGACGCCAGGACGAGGGAAGCGGCGCCGGGAGCAGCCCGCCCGCGAGCATCGCGGCCCCAGGGACATAGAAGGTCGTGAGGAGAACCGTGGCGCTCTCCGTCTCCTGCGCGGCGACGGCCACCGCAATCCCGACGGCGACCGGCGCGAAGACCATCGCCGCCGCCATCAGCCGCCACTCGGGCAGCCTGCCCGCTTCCACCGCCTCGCGCCGCGCCCGCAACAACGCCCAACCCAGGAAGAAGAGGTACGGCAGGTAGAAGACCGGGAACATGGCTTCAGTGTCCCCCGGACAGGCTAGCCGACACCGCCCTTCGCCGCGCGCACCGTGTTCGCCAGCAGCATCGTGACCGTCATCGGTCCGACGCCGCCCGGCACCGGCGTGATCCACGACGCCTTCGCGGCCACGGCGTCGAAGTCGACGTCGCCGACAAGGCGATAGCCGCTCTTCTTCGTCGCGTCGGGCACGGCGTTGTTGCCGACGTCGATAACCACCGCGCCATCCTTCACCATGTCCGCTGTGATGGCGCCCGCGCGGCCCATGGCGGCGACCAGGATGTCGGCCTGGCGCGTGAAGTAGGCGAGGTCGCGCGTCCCCGTGTGGCACACTGTGACCGTCGCGTTGGCGCCGGGCGCCTTCTGCATCAGCAGGCCCGCCAGCGGCTTGCCGACGAGGTTCGAGCGCCCGCAGATGACGACGTGCCGGCCCTCCGGGCTCTCGCCGATGCGCCGCAGCAGCTCGACGACGCCCGCGGGCGTCGCCGGGGGGTACGTCGGCTCGCCGCGGAAGAGCCGGCCGAGGTTCACCGGGCTCTGGCCGTCCACGTCCTTCGCGGGGTCGACGGCGAGGTCGAGCGTGGGCTCGTCGATGTGCGGCGGAAAGGGCTTCTGGATGAGGATGCCTCTCCACTTCGGGTCGCGGTTCAGGCGGTCGATGAGCGCGAGGACCTCGGAAGCGGGGACGTCCGAGGGCAGGCGGAACGTCTCGGTGTCGACGCCGATTTCGGCGCAGCCCTGGCCCTTGGACTTAACGTAGCTGACCGAGGCAGGGTCGTCGCCGATGAGGACGAAGGCGAGGCCGGGCGCGACGCCGCGCTGGCGCAGGGCGGCGACCTCGGCCTTCAGCTCGTCGCGAATGGCCTGGGCGATTTCGCGGCCCTTGATAAGGCGGGCGGTCACGTCCTCATACTACTCGCAGCGTCTGACACAGGCCACGAACACGGCGGGGACGGGGCGGCGTGGCCAGTCGCGCCCGCCTCGCCTACAATCGCTTCATGCCGTACGCCATCGGGGTTGACGCCATCGAGCTGCGACGCGTGAAGGCCGTCCTCGACCGCCACGGCCGACGCTTCCTCGACCGCGTGTACACGCCGGTCGAGGTCGCCTTCTGCCGCGGACGCCTCCCCGAGCTGGCCGCGCGCTTCGCCGCCAAGGAAGCGACGATGAAGGCGCTGGGCACCGGCGCGCGCGGCCTCGCATGGAAGGAGATCGAGATCTTGCCGAACCGCCGGGGCAAGCCGATGATCTTCCTTCACGGCAAGGCCGCCGATCGGGGCCACGCCATCGGCATTCGCGACATCGACGTTAGCCTCACGCACTCGCGCGAGCTGGCCATCGCCATCGTCGCCGGCTTTTCGACGGAGGAAACAGACCGCGAAGCCACGCGCGAGTGGCTGATCGACCGTCTGAAGAAGCGAGGGCTGCTGTGAAGCTTGCGACCGTCGAGCAGATGCAGGCGCTGGAACGCGCCGCCGAAGCGGCCGGACGCCCGCCGTCGGCCCTGATGGAAGAAGCCGGTCTCGCCGTCGCCCAGGAGGCGTGGATGGCAATGGGCGTGATCGCCGACCGCGCCGTGCTGGTCCTGGTTGGGCCGGGCAACAACGGCGGCGATGGCCTCGTGGCGGCGCGGCACTTGAGCGACTTCGGCGCTAAGGTGTCGGTTTACCTCCTGAAGTCACGGCCAGAGGACGACCCCAACTACCGTCAGGTGCTCGAGCGCGACATCCCTATCGGCCAGATCGAGGATGATCCCGACCTTGTGGGACTGCGCGAGGCGCTCGAAGGCGCCGAGTGCGTCGTCGACGCGTTGCTGGGCACAGGGCGCGCGCGGCCCATCGAAGGACCTCTCGCGGCGATGCTCGACGCTCTGCGCGAGAGGCAGGCGCAGGGCGGCCGGAACGCTCCTCTCGTCGTCGCCGTCGACCTCCCCACCGGCGTCGACGCGGACACCGGCGCGGCTGACCGCCACGCCGTGCGCGCGGACCTCACGGTGGCGCTCGGCGTCGCCAAGGCCGGTCTGTATCAGCTCCCCGGCGCAGACCTGTGCGGCACGGTGCAGGTCGTGGACATCGGCCTACCGCCGCAGGACGTGCGCTGGCTGCCCTATGAAACCATAGAGAACGCATGGGTCCGGGAGCGCCTTCCCGACCGTCCGAAGGGCGCGAACAAAGGCACGTTCGGGCGCATCCTCGTGTGCAGCGGCTCGAGCCGCTATGTAGGCGCGCCGAGGCTGGCGGCGGCGGGAGCGTACCGCGCCGGCGGTGGCCTCGTGACCATCGCCTGTCCGGCGACCATCGTCAGCGCTGTCGCTGCGGGGCTCACGGAGGCCACGTACCTTCCTCTGCCCGAAGACGACGGCGTCATCGCCGGGGAAGCCGCCACGGTCGTCAGGCGCGAGGCGGCGGCGTACGACGTTCTCCTCGTGGGGCCGGGGCTAGGGCAGGGCGCGGGTCCTTCGCGTTTGGTGCGCGAGCTGCTCCTTTCGCCGCCACCGGACGATCCGCGCGCGGTCGTCGCCGACGCCGACGCGCTGAACGCCCTCGCGCGCGAGCCGCGCTGGTGGGAGAAGTTCGATCTGCCGTGCGTCCTGACACCGCATCCCGGCGAGTTAGCACGCCTGGCCGGCCTCTCGGTGGCCGAGGTACAGGCCGATCGCGTGGGCGTGGCCGTGCGCTGCTCGCGCCTGTGGGAGCAGGTGGTCGTCCTGAAAGGAGCGTACACGGTTGTGGCCACCCCGGACGGAAGGGCAGCCGTGAGTCCCTTCGCCAACCCGGCGCTGGCGTCGGCGGGGACGGGCGACGTGCTGGCCGGCGTCATCGCGGGGCTCATCGGCCAGGGGCTAGAGCCCTTCGAGGCCGCGGCCTGCGGCGTCTACCTGCACGCGAAGGCGGCCGAGGAGGTCTGCGCCGAGCAGGGCGACGCCGGGATGCTGGCCAGCGATCTGCTGGGCGCGCTGCCGCGCGCCATTCAGTCAATCCGCGACGCCGCAAGCAGAAAGGCGGCTCCCAGAATCGACCCGCTGGAGATGTTCCTGCGTCAGCAGTAGTGCTATAGTTCCGGCAGGCGGGGAATCCGGCAGGGCAGTTCAGGAGCAGGGCCTGGCGTGAGTGCGCCAACCGAGTCTTTTGTAACCCGCTTTGGCTTCTTGTTCCCCGGCCAGGGCTCGCAACACAGAGGCATGGGGAAGCGCATCGCCGAGATCTCGAGGGCGGCGCGCGACATTTTCAACAAGGCAGACGACGCGCTGGGTTTCAGCATCTCACGCGTGTGCTTCGAGGGCACCGAGGAGGAGCTGGAGGATACTGTCAACACCCAGCCCGCCATCCTCACCACCAGCATCGCCTACATGGCGTACCTGCGCGAGCGGGCAACCGAGGCCGGGCGCAAGCTCCGGCCGAACATGGTCGCTGGCCACAGCCTCGGCCAGTTCAGCGCCGCCGTCGCCGCCGACGCCGTCAGCTTCACCGATGCTCTAAAGCTCGTCCTTGCCCGAGGGCGCATCATGACCGAATGGGCGAAATCGAGGCCCGGTGGCCTCGCTACCGTCCTCGGCCTCCACGAGAGCATCGTGCGGGAGCTGTGCGAGAAGGAATCGCCCGAGGGCGACGTGGGTGTGGCGGTCATCAACTCGCCGGGCAACACCGTCGTAGCGGGAGGGCTGATCAAGCTTCAGCGGGTGCTGGACGAGGCCCGTGAGCGAGGTGGGAAGGTCATCCGCCTGCCCATCAGCGTTCCCGGTCACATCCCTGCAATGAAAGAGGCCGCTGACCAGCTCGCGCGCAAGATGGAGAACGTCCAGTTCCGCGACCCGACGGAGCCCATCGTCTCTAACATCAGCGGGCGCCTGCTTACGACGGCCGACGACGTGAAGCAGGAGCTTTCGGACCAGATATGCAACGCCGTGCACTGGGCGCGTTGCATGCTCGAGATGGTTAACCGCGGCGTTTCCGACTTTATCGAGGTCGGACCCGGGCAGTCGCTATCGAAGATATCGAAGCGCATATCGGAAAGCGCCAACGTGCTCAGCGCCGAGGACGCCGAAGGCAACGTCATCGCCTCCTACGGCGCTCCCGAAGGCACTCCGTCCTCGCCGCGCCCGGAGGCAACCGCTTGACCTACGCCCCGCCCTTCGGACGGCGCGTCGTCGTCACCGGCCTGGGCGCCGTCACTCCCCTCGGCAACAACGTCAACGCCTACTGGGAAGGCCTCGTCAACGGCCGCTCCGGCGTCGCCCGCATCACCCTCTGGGACCCGTCCGAGTTCGAGGTGCAGTACGCCGCGGAGGTGAAGGACTTCCATCCTGAGGAGGTCATACCGTCGAAGGAACTGCGGCGAATGGACCGCCACTCGCAGTTCGCCGTCGTCGCCGCGACGGAAGCCGTCGCCGACGCCGGCCTGCAGATCAGCGAAGCGAACCGCTTCGACGTCGGCGTGATCTTTGGCACGGCGGGCGGCGGCTACGGGACGATCCTGGCCAACCACGACATCTTCCGCGAGAAAGGCTGGCGGCGCGTGTCGCCGTTTCTGGTCCCAAACATGCTCCCGGACGCTTCGTCGGGCCATGTGGCCATAGCCACGGGCGCTTCGGGGCCCAACTTCGGCGTGGTGTCGGCGTGCGCCACCGGCGCGGGCGCCGTCGGCGAGGCGTGGGAGACGGTGCGCCGCGGCGACTGCCAGGCCGTCATCGCCGGCGCCACCGACTCGCCGATCCTCCCCGTCGTGCACGCGGGCTTTCACGCGCTCCGCGCGCTGGCGGCCAACGAGAACCCGGAGCGCGCCTGCCGCCCGTTCGACCTTAACCGCACGGGCTTCGTCGTGGGCGAGGGCGCGGGGGCGCTGATATTGGAGAGCCTGGAGCATGCGCTGGAGCGCGGCGCGCGTGTCTACGCCGAGGTCTGCGGCTACGGCGCCAGCGCCGACGCCTACGACATGGTCGCCGCCCAGGAGTCAGGCGAGGCGGCCGCCCACGCCATGCAGCTCGCCATGCGCAAGGGCGGCATTGAGGCCAGTGACATCGACTACGTCAATCCGCACGGCACGGGTACGCCACTCAACGATCGCGTCGAGACCGTCGCCATCAAGCGGGCCTTCGGCGAACACGCTCGCCGCCTCGCT
>JBBITS010000133.1:0-7313 GCA_037440665.1 Chloroflexota bacterium | reverse complement strand
ACGCGCGTCCGGAGCCTGTGATGACGACGACGCGGACGGTGTCGTCCATCTGCGCCTGCAGCAGCGTCTCGATGAGATCGCGTTTCATGCCCTGCGTCGTGCCGTTCAGACGCTCCGGCTGGTTGAACGTGATGACGGTGACGCCGGGGTCGTGCAGCGTGACTTCAAACCCGCGAAAGACGCCGGTTTCCACGGCCTCTACTCCCCTCTGAAGACCGGCGGGCGCTTTTCGACGAAGGCGCGCGCCGCCTCGCGATGGTCGTCGCTCAGGCCCGAGAGCGACATGTTCATGGCCTCCAGGTCCAGCGCCGTCATCAGGTCGCAGTCCTCACCACGCGTCAGGTTCTCCTTCATGCGCGCGTAGGCCAGCGTGGGGCCAGCGGCCAGGAGCGAGGCGAGCTTCATGGTCTCCTCTTCAAGCTGGTTGTGCGGCACGACCCGGTTCACCATGCCGATGCGGAGAGCCTCGTTTGCGTCGACGATCTCGCTCGTGAGGTAGAGTTCGCGCGCCTTGCCAATGCCCACCAGCTTCTGGAGGAAGTACGAGCCGCCGTAGTCGCCGCTGAACGCGACGTTGCGGAAGATAGTGCCGAACTTCGCGCGGTCGGAGGCGATGCGCAGGTCGCAGGCCAGCGCCAGGCTCAGTCCCGCGCCGACGGCGTGCCCGTTGACCATGGCGATGGTCGGTTTGGGCATCGTGTGCAGCGAGTAGCTCGTCGCGCGCTGCGATTCGCGCAGCGTCTCGACGGCGCGGGCGAAGCTCGCGGCTGCCGACGTCTGTGTGGCCTGGCCATCACGTCCGCCGCGCGCGGCCATGCCCTTCACGTCGCCGCCTGAGCAGAACCCGCGCCCGGCGCCAGTGAGCACCACGCACCGTACCTGCCGGTCTTCGGCGCACTCGCGCAGGTGCCGGGCCAGAAGCGGCATCAGGTCGCCGCCCATGGCGTTGAGGCTCTCGGGGCGGTTCAGCGTCACCAGCGCGACGCCATCGGGTCGCTTGTCGAACAGCACGTCGGGCATGACCAGCCTCCCTTCCCACGCGCTCAGGCTGTTGTTTCAGAGCGCGCCCATTATCCGCCCACCGGTTACCCGGTGTCGATGCCCGCACCCTCGTCCATCCGGCGCGCATGCGATAGCCTGCCGGAGTGAGCGAGGAAACACCGCGCAGGCTCACCCGGCGCCAGCTCCTCGCGGCAGGCGCCGGGGCAGCGGCGCTCGCCGGCGCAGGCGGGGCCGCCTGGGCGCTTCTGAGCCGTGATCAATCGATTGAGGGCGAGCGCGAAGGCGTGACGCTCACGCGCTCGGAAGGCGAACTGCGCTTCGCTACGTCTGACGCCGTCGCGGTAGTCCGTACAGACGCCTTTCAGCTCGCACTGGAGACCGCGGACGGACGTCCTCTGGCGAGACAGACTCCCGGGGCGCTCGGCTGGCGAACGGGCGCGGGCCAGAGCAGCGTGGGCGCCGTGCGCGGCGTCCGCCGCGAGGACCGCTCACTTTTCCTGACCGTCGACGCAGGGCAGACGTCCGCTGCGGTGACCCTAGCCTGGCGCACGGACCGGACACTGGACGTCGTAGTCCGCCCGGACGCGTCCGAAGAAGTCACAGAGTACACCGACGCCTACGCCCTGGGCCTCAGCGAGGTCGTGTATGGCCTGAGCGAGCGGGTCGGCGTCCGGGGCGAGGAGGCGCCTGATGGCGTGCCGCCGCGCAGCGAGTACGACCCCCAGGAGGTGGGCTCGCTGAACCGGCGCAGCGAGGTCGTCGAGATGCTTGTCC
Source organism: Chloroflexota bacterium (assembly GCA_037440665.1). Lineage (GTDB taxonomy): Bacteria > Chloroflexota > Dehalococcoidia > DSTF01 > JACRBR01 > DATLZC01. The sequence goes on along the minus strand of JBBITS010000133.1, from coordinate 5,537 downwards.
AGCCGACTATCGCTCTCTATTCGCCCTTCTACCAGACGTCTGCGGGCTACGGGCTGTACGTCGCGGGCACGACGCCCGGCGCCTTCGACGTCGGAGCCGCCGACCCTGGCGTGCTGCGCTTCCGCTTCGAGACCGGCACGACGCCGGAGAGCCGCGAGCTGCGGTACCACCTTTTCGCCGGGCCGTCGCACGCGGCGATCCTCGACGAGTACACGGCGCTGACAGGCCGTCCGTTCCTTCCGCCCGAGTGGGCGTTCAAGCACTGGCGCTGGCGGGACGAACTGCCGCGAGATGAGCGGGCCTCGCTCGACGGCGTCGAAGTCAACGCGGAGGTCGCCGAAGACGTGCTGAAGTACGAAGAGCTGGGCATACCCGCGGGCGTGTACCTCATCGACCGTCCCTGGAGCGACGGCGAGTTCGGCTTCTCGAATTTCAACTGGGACGAACAGCGCCTGCCCAACGCCGAGGCCATGCTGGCAAGCCTCGAAGGGCGCGGCTATCGCATCGGCGTGTTCACGACGTGCTGGGCGCTGGGCCGACGTCCGGGCGACAACGGCGCCGAAGCGTCGGAGCGCGGCTACCTCGCGCCGAACAGCGACCGCACCATCGACCTCACGAACCCCGATGCCCGGCGGTGGTGGAAAGAGAAGCACGTCGCCTTCACGCGCCGGTGGAACGTGTCGGCGTGGAAGCTCGATCGCGGCGAAGAGCGCATACCCTCGGAGCGCACGGACGTCTGGGCCGACGGCCGGACCGGCCGGGAGGTGCGCAACGCCTACCCGCTGCTGCAGGCGCAACTGCTGCACGAGGCGCTGCAGGAGGCCCGCTCGGATGATTTCGCGATAATCGCACGCGCGGGCTACGCGGGAGCGCAGCGCTACGCGGCGTCGTGGGGCGGCGATATCACGGGCAGCAAGTTCTTCGGAGAAGGCTCCGGCACGGACCTCGGCCTGCGCAGCGCCATCATTGGCCTGCAGCGCGCGGGATTCATCGGGTTCCCCTTCTGGGGTAGCGATACCGGCGGCTACTACCAGTTCATGGATCGCGAGGTCTTCGCCCGCTGGCTGGAGTTCAGTTGCTTCTGCCCGATCATGGAGATCGGCGGGACGTGGTCGCACGCACCCTGGGATATGCCGCTGGAGCCGGTGTTCGACCTGGAGATGGCCGGCATCTACCTGAAGTACGTCCGCCTGCACCACGACCTCATCCCGTACACGGTCCGCCACGCGCAGATCGCCGCCGAAACCGGCCTTCCCGTCGCGAGGGCGCTGGTGTTCGACTTTCCCGACGATGAGGCCGTCATCGACCGCTGGGACGAGTACATGTACGGCAGTGACATCCTCGTGGCGCCGGTCTGGCGCACTAGACAACGCAGCCGGCAAGTCTACCTGCCCGCGGGAATGTGGGAGAGCTTCTGGGATCGCGAGGCCGCGTTCCAAGGACCGGCGACCGTAACGGTCGACGCTCCGCTCAACGTGATCCCCGTCTTCGTCCGCGCCGTAGCTGACATTCCCGGCCGGCCGTGATGCGCCTCAGACCTCCGGCATGAAGGCGAGCGCGGGCACGATCATGTTGACCCGCAGCATATCATTGGTGAAGTCGTAGATCTGCGTGACGCGGGCGTCGCGGACCCACTTCTCCATCGGCAGGTCGCGCATGTACCCGTAGCCGCCGAAGACCTGCAGCGCGTCCATGGTCACTTTCATGGCCACGTCCGAGCAGTACACCTTGGCCATCGCCGCCAGCGGCGATGGCTCGCGGACGTGATCGTTGTGCCAGCCGGCCTCGTGCACCAGCAGACGCGCCGTCCTGATGGCGATGGCCATGTCGGCGAGCCGCAGCCCTACTGCCTGGTGGAAGAGGATCCGGTTGCCGCCCTTGTACCGCGCCTTCGCGTACTCCATGGCTTCCTCGTAGGCGGCCCGCGCCAAGCCGACGCACAGCGCGCCCACCAGCGTGTTCGAGCACGCGAGGCCGAATCGCAGCCCGCCCCCGGCCGCGCCGCCGGGCAGCATCTGGGCGGCGGGTACGCGCACCCTGTCGAAGATGACCTCCGACTGAACGGACAGCCGGTGTCCCATCTTGTTCTCGATGGTCCCGATGGAGATGCCCGGCGCGTCCGCAGGAACCAGGAACGCGCCCGTCGCGAGCAGATCTGGCTGCGAGGGATCGGTCGTCGTGATGACCAGATACATCTTCGCGACGGGACCGTTGGTGATGAACCGCTTGACGCCGGTGATGACGTAGTCGTCGCCGTCGCGGATCGCGCGCGTCGTCATCTCGCGCTGCTCGGACCGCGGCAGCGTGTAGCTAGTTATGAAGTCGGTCGGGCTCAAAGCCACCGGCCGATCTCCCCTGCCCGCGACGTATTCGCGGGGCGTCAGATCGCCCACGACGCCGTGCTCGGTGGCGCAGATGGCCGAAAGGAACATGCCGTCGGCGTCCTCAACGATGGGCGGAAGCCACTGCTGACGCTGCTCTTCGGTCCCGCCGTCGATGAGCGGCCGCAGCGAGAGCCAGTGGCCAACGTAGGTGATGGCCACGCCTGCGTCGCCCCACGCCAGCTCTTCAGTGACAATCGCGAAGTCCAGATCGCCCAGGCCAGGCCCGCCGTAGGCTTCTGGGACCAGTGCCTTGTTGAAGCCCAGCGCATTGCCCTTACTGTAGACGTCGCGCGGGAAGCTGGATCGGTGGTCCGGACTACGGTCGATCTCTGCCGCCACCGGCCGGATCTCGTTGCGGGCGAAGTCCCGGGCGACCCGGCGAAGTTCACGCTGCGCCTCGGTGAGGGTAAAGTCGATCATGGACGCCTCCTCTGGTCCGTGGCGACCCGCGATGGCGATCCCCCTACCCGTCTTTGGCCCGCCGTCCCGTCCCCGACTCGCCTGTAGGCAGGCCGGCTTCGCGCAGGTGCAAGATGTCGTTCACGACGCGGATGCGCGGCCGCCCATAGCGGACGTCAACGTGAGTGATCCCCGTGTGGTCTATGCGAAAGGCGTTCCATCCCTCGTAGGGGCTACGCAGAAGGTGAAACAGCACGGCGTTGACGGTCTCTTCGTGACAAGCGACTACCACGGTCAAGTCTTCCTTCCAGTAGCGATCCCAGATTCGCTCCACGAACGCCGTGGCGATGCGCTTGTAAAAGGCGTCGGCGCTCTCGCCGCCGACGTCGGCGTAGTCGGTCAGAGGCACCGGGTGGCTGTCGAACCAGGCCGGAAACCGCTCGCGGGCTTCGGAGACGGGTACGTCGTGGAAGTCGCCGGCGTCGACGGCGCCCAGGCCGGGCTCCTCGATGATGGGCACGCCCGCCACGCTCGCGATGGCCTGCGCCGTTTCGAGGCACCTGCGGTACGCGGTGCTCACGAGGTGATCGACTGCCACGCCCTTGAAGCGCATTGCCGCGGCCGTAGCCTGACGGAGGCCCAACTCCGAGAGCGGATAGTCCTTCTGAAAGCAGTTGGGCGGAATGGCCGATTCGCCGTGCCGCACCATGTACAGGTTCACTCGTCACTCCTCGCGCTCATGCCCTGCCCTCGCGTCAGCGCCATCTAGACCCGGTAGCCGTCCACGATGCGCCGCGCGGCGGCCAGACCCAGAACCTCGTTGGCGCCGTCCTCGATCATCGACGCGCGCGCGTCCCTGAACAGTTTCTCGACGTGGAACTCCTTGCTCAGCCCGTAGCCGCCGTGGAGTTGGATGGCGTCGCTGGCGACCTCGAACGCGATCTGCGTGCAGTGCACCTTGGCGGCGATGGAGTACTCCGTCGCAGGAGGCGCCGTCTGGCGGTTGTAGAGCGACACCGCGCGCGACAGCGCCCGCGCCGACTCCACCTTGCGGAACATGTGGAAGAGCTTGTCCTGCACGAGCTGATGCTCGGAGATGGGCCTCCCGCCTTGGACGCGACCACGCGCGTAGGCCAGGGCCTCCTCGAAGGCGGCCCGCGCCAGTCCAGTAAACGTGTTCGCCATGCCGGCGTTCGCCGTCGCGAGGATGCCGTCGATAACGGCCGGATACAGTTCGGGGCCCACCAGCATGTAGCTCCTGGGGATGCGGACGTTGTCGAAGAAGATCTCGCCCTGGTTCAGGTCGCGCTGGCCCAGCTTGTTCAGCGGCGGGCCTTTCGAAACTCCGGGCAGGTCCAGTGGGATGACCGCGACGCCGCCCCCAGCCATGCCCAGCGACGGATCGACCGTGAGGAAGGTGCACGCGTGCGTCGCGATGGTGCCGTTCGACACCCACGCGGACTTCTGGCCGGAGACGACCCACTCGTCGCCATCGAGCTTCGCCTGGACGTTGAAGTGTACCTTCGGGTCTTTGAACTGCTCCGTACCGAAGAGCACGGCGTCTGATCCGTGGTCCGGCTCGGTCACGGCCCAGCAGCCTATGTACTGCCCTGCCCTGTCTTCAACGAAGGGCATGACGATCTCGTTCATCAGCCGCTTCTCGCCGGTGAGGGCCGCGTACTGCGCGGCAAATATGAACGGGAACGACGTCACGCCGATGCTGATGGAGAGTCCGGCCGAACCCCATCCCATCTCCTCGCCCACGATGTGGGAGTCCAGCGGACCCAGAGAGGCTCCACCCAGGCTCTCGGGAAAGCCCTGCAGGTGATAGCCCTGCTCGTAGGCCATCCGCAGAACGCGACGGAGAGGCGACCCGGCGGCGATGACCTCTTCCGAGGTGAGCCTGTCCAGTTCGACGGCGGCCGGCCGGAGGACCTCGGCGGCGAAGCGGTGCGCCTGCTCGCGCAGGGCGTTCTGATCGGGCGTGGCCTGCTTGTTTAGCTCCAGGTACATGGGAAGGCATCTCCTAGGTGGCGTCCCTGGCGCGCGCCGTAGGGTATCGGCGCGGGCAGCCGATTCTCGCAATTCGGAGGCGTTATTGGAAGGGCAAGAAGCCCGGCGAATTCAGCCGGGCCCGAGGAAGACGGCCGGATGTACGGGCAGCCGTACCTTAGCGGCCCGACATGTCGTTCATGATGGTAATGACGGCCGGGCCGAGGATGACGATAAACAGCGTCGGGAAGATGCACAGTACCAGCGGGAAGATCATCTTCACCGGGGCCTTGTAGGCCTGCTCTTCGGCTCGCTGACGGCGCCGCACCCGAAGCTGCTCGGACTGCACGCGCAGCACCTGGCCGATGCTCGACCCCATCTGCTCGGCCTGGATGACGGCGTTGACGAAGGTCTGCAAGTCGGCGACGCCCGTGCGGTCGCCCAGTTCCTTCAGCGCGTCTTTCCGCATCTTGCCCAGCGCGATCTCGCGCAGCGTCCGCGACAGATCTTCGCCGAACGGTCCATGCACGCGCTCGGCCACGCGGGCCAGGGCGGCGTCCAGACCCAGGCCGGCCTCCACGCAGACGGTGATGAGGTCGAAGGCGTCGGGCAGGCTCTGCAGGATCGCCTTCTGGCGCGCGCCGACACGCTGCTTGAGCCACAGATGCGGCAGGTAGAACCCGATGGCGATCGCCATCACCACCAGGAGGAGGCTCAGAGCGGACAGGCCACCCGACCCCGCAACCATGAGACCAAGGAACA
>JBBITS010000132.1:5308-7419 GCA_037440665.1 Chloroflexota bacterium | reverse complement strand
GCCGCTGCACGCCCCGGTACGCCGCCACGGCGTCGCGCACGGCCTCGACGCTCAGACCGAGGCGCAGGCCGGCGATGATGGCCGCGAGCGCGTTGCTGACGTTGTGCTCGCCGGGTATGCGCGTGCTGAAGGGGCCAACGGTCTCGCCCTCGGTCCTCACCACGAAGTCGAAGCCGCCGTGGGCGTTGGGACGCAGTTCCGTGGCGCGCCACTTCGCCTGCGCGCGCAGGGCGTACGTCTCGACGTGCGCCGCGCGGATGGTCTGCCCCGCTGCGCCGCCGGCGTTCACGATCTCCGCGAGCTTCGGGCTGCCCATGCAGGCGATCAGGCAGCCCTCGGGCGAGACGGCTGCCATGAACTGCGTAAACTCACTAGTCAGCCGCTCGAACGTGCCGAAGTACTCCAGGTGGTCAGCCTCGACGTTGGTGACGATGGCCAGGTCAGGCCGGTAGCTGAGGAAGGCCGAGTCGTACTCGTCGGCCTCGACTACAACGTGCGGGCCATCGCCCGGCGCGGCGTTGGCGCCGAGGTCGCGAACGTCGCCTCCGACGAGATACGTCGGGGCGAGGCCCGCGCGCGTCAGCATGAACGCCATCAGCCCCGTGGTCGTCGTCTTGCCGTGCGTTCCCGCGATGCAGACGCTGGTCTTGCCTTCCATCAGCCGCGCCACCATCTCGGCGCGCTTGATGACCGGGATACCCTGGCGCCAGGCCTCGGCCAGCTCCGGGTTGTCCGCTTTCGCGGCGGACGTGGTGACAACCAGCTCCGCGTCGCCGACGTTCTCGGCGGCGTGCCCCTCGCGGACAGCGACGCCCAGGGCTTCGAGCTGCGCCGTCACGGCGGACAGCTTCGTGTCCGAGCCCGTAACCTCGTGCCCGCGCGCGATGAGGATACGGGCGATGGCCGACATGTGCGCGCCGCCGGCGCCGACGAGGTGAACGCGCTTCGGTATCGCTGCCGTCACGCCGCCACCTCCAGCAGTACGTCGACGATGGCGTCGGCGGCCTCGGGCCTCGCGAGGCGGCGCGCCGCTTCGGCCATGGAGCGCAAACGAACGGCGTCGCCCAGTAGCGCCAGCGCCGTGTCCGCCAGTTCGCCGATGCGCGCCTGAGTCAGCACGACTGCTGCGCCCGCCGACGCCAGATACTCCGCGTTCGGCGTCTGGTCGTGGCCCTCGTACACGCCGGGCACGAGGATGGCGGGCAATCCCGCGGCGGGTAGTTCACCGAGCGTCGCCGCGCCGGCCCGCGTCACAGCCAGGTCTGCCGCCTTCATCGCCTCAGGAAGATTGGGCAGGTACGCCGCGGGGCGGTAGCATTCACGGACTTCCTCCGGCAGGCGAGCCTTCAGTTCCAGGGCGAGAGGCTCGTCGTCCCGGCCAGTCACGTGGATCACCACGCACCGCTCCGCGAGGCGTCCGGCGGCGAAGACGGCTTCGTTGATAGCGTGAGCGCCCAGGCTGCCGCCGTACACCAGCAGCAGCCGTTCGTCAGGAGCGATGCCCAGGCGCCGTCGCGCCTCGTCGCGATCCAGCGTCCAGAAGCTGTCGCGCACCGGGTAGCCCACAACCTTCGTCTTCCCGCGCGGGAGGTAACGCGAGGCCGCCTCCGACGTCGTCGTCATCCGCGTCGCCAGCCGCGACAGCAGCCGCACGGCCCAGCCCGGCCGCACGTCGGGCAGAAAGACCACCAGGGGGCGCCGCAACGCGCGCGCGGCGACGCCGACCGGCACGCTGGCATAGCCGCCGGTCGCGAACACCACGTCCGGCCTGAAGCGCCGCAGGAGGAAGAACGCCTGGACCGCGCCCAGCGCCAGCCTGGTCAGCCCCGCGACACCACCGAGAACGCCCACGCGCACCTGCCCACCCGCGACGGCGCGGAAGGGCAGACCCTCGGCAGGCACGATGCGTTCGTCGACCCGGCCCCGGATGCCTACATAGAGCAACTCGACCGGCTCCTCCAGCCTCCGCTGCAGCGCCCGGCCCACGGCGAGGCCAGGATAGACGTGCCCGCCCGTGCCGCCGCCTGAAAGCGCCACCCTCAACCCGCTCCTCTCCCGCTCTTCGCGGGCCAGCGGCCGCGCGCCGAGGTCGCCCGGCTCGGCCGAAATGG
>JBBITS010000132.1:0-5279 GCA_037440665.1 Chloroflexota bacterium | reverse complement strand
GACGGCCTGTCTTCTTCTCGCCGCTACCCGACGTGGTGTACCGCGAGACGCTCAGCAGCACGCCGACGCCCATGAGCGCCGCCGCCAGCGCCGAACCTCCGTAGCTCAGGAACGGCATCGGTATGCCAGTAAGCGGGATCGACCGCGTCACGCCGCCCACGTTGATGATGCTCTGGAACCCGATCCAGGCTACGATCCCAGCGGCCAGCAGCGCGCCGAACTCGTCGCGGGCGCGCAGGATGACGCGGAAGCCCCGGTAGATCAGCAGCGCGAACAGGAATACCACCACCATCGCGCCGATGAACCCCAGCTCCTCGCCCAGGATTGCAAAGGCGCCGTCGGTGTGAGCGCCGGGCACGTAGAAGAACTTCTGACGGCTAGCCCCCAGCCCCAGGCCGCCCCAGCCACCGCTGCCCAGCGCTATGAGAAGCTGCAGCACCTGATAGCCGTGCCCGGCCGGATCCGTCTCCGCCGACGTGAACGCGGTGATGCGGTCCATGCGGTAGCCGCCGTCGGCGACGAGCAGCACGCCCGCCGTAACCGAACCGATGGCGAACAGCGACGCGAGGTGGCTCAAGGAAGCGCCCGCGAGGAAGAACAGCGTCACCGTCGTCAGCACTATGATCACCGCCGTGCCCGTATCGGGCTGCAGCAGGATGAGGCCGGCGACGAAGCCCACCAGCAACACGAACGGGATGGTGCTGAGGGCGAGGCTCTGCACGGTGTGACGCTTCCCTGCCAGCCACGCCGAGACGTAGATGATGAGCGCCAGCTTGGCGAACTCGCTCGGCTGCAAGGGCGGCAGCGGCCCCAGCGCGATCCACCGCTGCGCCCCGTAACGGTCGACGCCGATGCCCGGCACGAGGACCAGCACCAGCGCGACCATGGCGCCCAGCATCAGCAGCGGGCTCAGCAGGCGGAGGACGTGGTAGTCGGTCCGCATGATGATGAACATCGCTAGCAGACCGCCACCCGCGAACATAAGCTGCCGCACGACGAAGTAGTTGGCGTCGCGGAACTCCAGCAGGCCGGTGGCGAAGCTGGAGCTGTAGACAATGAGCATGCCCAGCACCAAAAGCGCGCCGACCGACCCCATGATCCAGGGGTCGGGCGCCCCAGCGTGAACGCGGGCGTGACGGATCGCCATCAGCGCTCCTCCCCGGCCATCGCGTGGACGATCCTGCGGAAGTGATCGCCGCGCTGCTCGAAGTTGTCGTAGGCGTCGAAGCTGGTGCAGGCCGGCGACAGAAGAACGACGTCGCCCGGCACCGCCGCGTCGCGGGCCGCGCGCACGGCCTCGTCCAGCGTCAGCGCACGCTCGACAAGGGGACGGCTCTCGAACGGGACGCTCGCCGCGCTGGCCTCCAGTTGCGCTTCGAGCAGCGTCGCCGCCTCGCCGAACACGATGACGGCGTGACAGCGTTCGAGAGCGTCGTGCGCCAGGTCTTCCAGCGGCAGGCTCTTCTCCCGGCCGCCTAGCAGCAGCACCAGCGGCTCCTCGAACGAGCGCATGCCCGCGCGGGTCCGCTCCGGGGTCGTCGCGATGCTGTCGTTGTAGTAGGACACACCGTCGATTTCGGCCACGAACTCCAAGCGGTGCGGCACAGGCCGGAAGCTCAGCACGGCGTTCGCGATCGCGTCCGTCGGCAGGCCGCACGCCCCGGCGACGGCCGTGGCCGCGACGACGTTCGCGACGTTGTGCTCGCCGCGCAGCGGGATGTCGCTCACCAGTACAACGGCTTCGTCCGCGCCGCCGCGCCGCAGGGTCACCATGCCGTCGCGCACGTACGCGCCGTCTCCGTCCGGGGGCGCGCCCGCGCTGAACCAATGCACGGCGCCGGTGGCGACGCCAGCCAGCGCCGCCGACTCTGGGTCGTCGCGGTTCAGCACGGCGATGTCGCGAGCGCCCTGATGCGCGAGTATGTTGCGTTTGAGCTGGCGATATTCGTCCCACGAGAAGCGGTCGAGGTGGTTGGGCGTAACGTTCAGCACGCAGGCGACGTGGGGGCTGCGATCCGTCAGTTGAAGCTGGGTGTGGCTGATCTCCAGCACCACCCAGGTCCGCTCGGTCACGCCGGCCAGCAGGTCCAGCAGGCCGACGCCGATGTTGCCGCCAACCACGTGGTCGCGCCCGGACGCGGCGAACATCGCCCCCACCAGCGCCGTCGTCGTCGTCTTGCCGGAGCTTCCGGTGATGCCCACGATGGTGCCCGGGCAGAGGTCCATGAACAGGCGCGTCATGCTGCTGACCGGGATGCCGCGCCTGCGCGCCTCCTCGACGGCGGGGATGTCCAAAGGCACGCTCTGCGAGACGAAGACGTGGTCGGCCGTCGCGACGTCCTCGGGCCGGTTGGCCCCCAGGGAGTACGTGACGGGCAGACCTTCGAGGCGTTGTAGGGCGTGTTCAAGCCGGTCGGCTGTCTTGCTGTCCGAGGCGGTTACGATAGCGCCGTGCGCCGCCAGGAAGCGCACGAGGTCGACCCCCTCAATACCGAGACCGAGTACGGTCACACGTTTCCCCGCCAGGAACTCTCGATCAAGTGTCATATCACTTGCTCAATACTGGTGTCAAGCCGGAGGCGCGCCGATCCGCCCGTCTAGGGCTCTTGCTGCACCAGTTCCGTGCCGTCGGGCTCTACACCGAGGTAGGACAGAACCTGCGGCGCCAGGCCGGCGAAGATGGGCGCGGCCACCGTGCCGCCGAACTCCGCGTCCTTCGGCTCGTCCAGCTTGATCAACATAATCATACGGGGGTCCTCGACCGGCGCGAACCCCACGAACGACGCGATGGTCGAATCGAGGGCGTAGCCAGTGGGGATCGACACCAGCGTCGTCCCCGTCTTGCCGCCCACGTGGTAGCCGTCGACGCGCGCCATGTGGTATGGCACGCCTTCCACGACATCGTTGAGGAGCTGCACCATGGTCCGGGACGTCTCCCCGCTAACGACGCGCCGGACGACCACCGGTTCGAACACACGCACACCGTCCGGGCCTTCGGCCTCTTTCACGATGTGGGGCTGCATGAGGTTCCCGCCGTTGATGAGCGCCGCGATGACCGTGATCATCTGCAGCGGCGTCACGGCGATGCCCTGCCCGAAGCTGTTGGTCGCCAGGTCCGATTCCGACCACTCGGGGTCGTCGCTGGTGCGGAACAGCGCCAGACCCTCGCCAGAGAGACCGACGCTTGTGGGCTCGCCGAAACCCAAGCGCTGCAAGTAGGCGTAGAAGTCGCCCGGGCCGATGATGTCCATCGCCAGCCACGCCGCGCCCGTGTTCAGACTGCGCTGCAGAAGCTGACGCACGGTCGTCATCCCGTTGGCGCTAAAGTCCCAGTTGGCGATGGTGTGCCCGTTGACCTCCAGAACGCCGGTGTCCAGATAGCTGCTCTCAGGGGTCACGCGGCCGAGGTCGAGGGCTATGGCCGCAGTGATGGTCTTCATCACCGAGCCCGGTTCGTAGAGGTCCGTGACCGCGCGATTGCGGAACATCGCCTGGTCGACTTCGCCCGACAGGTCGAGCTTCGAGAGCTGGAAACCGGGGCGGCTGGCCATGGCGAGGATCTCGCCCGTCTTCGGGTCCATGATGATGATGGTCCCGCCGCTGGCGCCGTGCGCCGCGACCTGCCTGTCCAGCTCCTGCTCGACCAAGCGCTGCAGGTAGCGGTCGATGGTGAGCCGCACATCGCCGCCGGGCACCGGCTCCTGGCCCGTGCGCTGTCCGAACGGGATAGGGTTGCCCAGGCTGTCGCGCTCGAAGTACACCGTGCCCGGGATTCCACCAAGTTCGCGGTCGTAGTCGGCCTCGACGCCTGTCAGGCCCACATTGTCCTTGCCGACGAAGCCCAGCAGCGTCGACGCGAGGTCCGCCTCCGGGTAGTACCGCTTCGAGGTCATCAGAGCTTTCACTCCGGCGGGTTCCTGCTCCAGAAGCTCCTGCGCACGGTCGTAGTCGAGACCTTTGATCAGCAGGTAGTCGCCCTTCTTCTCCTGACGCACGTCGGTCAGGATCTGATCGGCCCGGCGACCCGCGTATGGGGCGAGTGTGATGGCGGCGGAGTTGGCCAGGCCGGTGTCCTGCCACGTCTTGCGGTCCACGTAGATGTCGTAGGCGTCGATGGTGGTGACCAGCGGAAAGCCGTTGCGGTCTAGGATAGACCCTCGTGGCGCGCGGACTTGCTGCAGGCCGAAGTGCTCGTCGCGCGCCTCGGCCTCGTAATGGCCGTGATCGACGATCTGGATTTGCACGAGGCGCGCGACAAGGCCCGCGCCGCTGAGGGCGAGCCCGACCGCGAGCAAGGCGAGACGCCAGGTCAGCCTGTTGTTCTTCCGCGTCATGTCACGTCAGACGAACGGGCGGCCGGCCAGCGCCGCCAGCCCCCGCGCCTTCGTCTCTCCATGGCCGCCGCGCGTCCTTCACGGGAAGGACGTCGCGCTAGTAGAACGGCAAGATCGCCCTGGCGAGGCCCCTCCACCAGGGCTCGTTTTCGATCTCCTCCACCTGTCCATCCACAGGCGGCGGCTGATAGCGAGTCGGCATGAGCTGGCGTTCGGGCGCAGGGTGGTCGACCCGCAGGTAGATGGTCTCCGCCGGCTGCGTGAGGCCGAGCCTCCCGCGAGCCTCGCGGTCTACGCGATCGAGCGACGAAAGACCCGCCACCTCCGCCTCCAGTTCATGCACCTGCGCCTGTAGCTCCGCCTTCTGCTGCTCCAGGCGCGGGATGGCGAACCCTGTGGTCGTCGCGTCGCTCGTCTGGAGCACCTGCCAGAGGCTGGCGGCGACGATGATGGCGATGGCGCCGACCAGCACGGGCCGCGCGTGAAAGGCGTGGCCGGGTTGTGTCGCGGCGTTGGGCAGCGGGCGGGTGATCGACGCCACGGGCCGGACCCTTTCCGGGGGCTATGGTCCAGCCCGCGACGCGATCGCTTCGGCCGCGCGCAGCTTTGCGCTGCGCGCGCGTGGGTTGGCGGCCACTTCGTCGGGGCGGGGAGTAATGGCACCGCGGGCTACGGGCCTCAAGGTCGCGGAGTGGCCGCAAGCGCAGACGGGAAGCCCCGGCGGGCAGATGCAGTTCCGGGACTCCCGCTGCATGTACTGCTTTACTATGCGATCCTCGAGCGAGTGGTAACTGATCACCACCAGCCGGGATCCAAAGCCGAGCAGGCCGTGGGCCTGAGGAAGTGCGGTAGCTAGGTTCTCTAGCTCTTGGTTTACCGCGATACGGAGAGCCTGAAACGTTCTGGTGGCGGGGTGGGTTTTGCTTCCGGCTCTCCTCCCCACGG
>JBBITS010000131.1:0-7443 GCA_037440665.1 Chloroflexota bacterium | reverse complement strand
GAGGCGCGCGCGCAGGTGGCCTCGCGCCGCCTCGACGCCGATGTCATGGTCACCGGCGACACAGGCCTCGCCTGGCTGGAACCGGTGGTGCAGGTCACGAAGCCCGACGGTTCGTGGATCGTCTACGGTCCTGTCACGGCGGCGGATGTCACGAAGCTGCTGGATCAGGCTCTGGACGGAGTGTGCAGAGACCTGGCGTACTGCGTCATGTCGGGTCCAGACGCGCCGGGCGTCCCGAGGTTCGAGCAGACGGAGCAGGGACGGATACAGACGCGCTGGCTGGCCCGCAACTGCGGCGTCATCGACCCTGAGGATGTCCTGCACTACGTCGCTCGCGGTGGCTACGAGAGCTTCGTCCGCGCGACCGCCATGTCCCCGGACGACCTGATCGAAGTGGTGAAGGGCTCGACGCTGCGCGGGCGCAGCGGCTCGTTCTTCTCCACGGGCATGAAGTGGAGCTTCCTCCAGCGCGCCGTCGCCACGCCGAAATACCTGGTCTGCAACGCCGATGAAGGCGATCCGGGCGCGTGGGTGAACCGCATCCTGCTGGAGAGCGACCCCCACAGCATCCTCGAAGGAATGCTGATCGGCGCCCACGCGACAGGGGCCGAGTACGGCTGGATCTACGTCCGCGACGAGTACCCGCTGGCCGTCGCGAGGATGCGCAAGGCCATCCATCAGGCGCGCGAACTGGGCATCCTTGGCGACGACGCGTTGGGGACTGGCGTGTGCTTCGACGCGGGGGTCGTGCGCGGGGCCGGGGCTTACGTCTGCGGCGAGGAGACCGGCCTCATAAACTCGGTGAACGACAACCGGGGCATGCCGACGGTGCGGCCTCCGTTTCCAGCCGAGCGCGGCGTGCTCTTGCGACCGACCAACGTCAACAACGTCGAGACATACGCCTCGGTTACCTGCCTCCTCCACGTCGGTCCCGATGAGTACAGTGCGGTCGGTACCGAGATCAATCGCGGGACGAAGCTGTTCACGCTCTCGGGCGCGGTGGCGCGGCCCTGCGCCGTCGAAGTTCCGTTCGGGACGCGGGTCCGGGACGTCCTGGAAGCGGCGGGCGGTATCGCCGACGGCCGGCGGGCGAAGGCCCTGCAGGCGGGAGGACCGCTGGCGGGCATCCTGCCCGCAGAGATCGCGTTGGACCTGCCGTTGGAGCCAGAGGCCTTCCGCGAGAAGAAGGTTCAGATGGGCGGCGGCGGGCTGGTGTTCATCGACGACACGGCGTGCGTGGTCGACCTCAACATAATGTTTGCGTGGTTCCTGGAGGACGAATCGTGCGGGCGCTGCACAACGTGCCGCGGCGGCACGCAGCGCATGCTGGAGATCTTCCGGCGCATCGCCGCCGGCGCGGGCGAGGAGTACGACCTGGAGAGGGCGGAACTCCTTGGCAAGAACATGGTGTACTCCAACTGCGTGCACGGGCAGGCGTCGCCCACGGTCATGCTCAACACCATCGAATATTTCCGTCAGGAGTTCAACGAGCATCTGCGGAACCGCCGATGCCCGGCGAAGGTGTGCAGCGGCCTCATTCGCTACGAGGTCGCCGACCCCAAGGCTGACCTGGAAGAAGCCGCCGCCATTTGCCCGACCGAAGCCATCGTCAACGATGGCGGAAGCTGGACCATCGACCAGGCCCGCTGCATCCGCTGCGACGCCTGCCGCGAGACGAGGCCAGACGTATTTGCCATCGTGGACGCATTCGCGCCCGTGCACGCCGTCTGACGCTGTCTTCCGCGACCTCCGAACAAACATTCCCTGTCGGCTCCCTTCAGAACGAGCGAAATGTGGCCGAATCCTTCTAGTAGGCCCATTGCGTGGGCGCGAGGAGGCCTGGCATGCGCCGCAATTCGGCAACCGGTGGCCTGCCTCAGGCGAGAGTCGAACCGCAGTGAAGCATCTGATATTCGGAGCCACGGGGTTCATCGGCTCGCACCTGGCCGAGAGGCTTGCGCTGCTGGGCGGCGAGGTCTACGCCCTCTGCCGCCCTGACAGCCCGTCTGTCGGCGAGCTACGCAACCTGGGTGTGCGAACGGTCCCTGGCGACCTGCGCGACGAGGAGTCGGTGCGGCGGGCCGTCGTAGGCATGGATAACGTCTTCAACTGCGCTGGCGCGATCGACGCCGGGCCCGACCTGCGCCTGTACCAGATAGTCAACGCGCTTGCTGTGAACACGATCCTCCTCGCCTGCCGGGGTCTCCACGTTAACCGCATCGTTCACGTCAGTTGCGCGCTCGTTCATGGCTTCCGGCCGGATGGCGGGTCCGCCAATGAGGACACGCCCTTCCTGGCCGAGACCCCCTACGCCCACTCGAAAGCCGAAGGCGAAAGGGTGGCGCAGGCGTACACTGGACAACCGGACCTGCGCGTGACGGTTCTCCAGCCTGTAACCCCGCTTGGCGCGCGCGACTGCCGCACGACTGAGGTTCTGATGACCGCGTATCGTCAGCCAGGGCGCATCAGCGCGGCGGAGGGCGAGCGGGCTTCGTCCTTCGTCGACGCTCGGGACGTGGCGAGGGCCGCCGCCCTCGTGGCGGCTGACGACCGGGCCATCAACCGCACGTACATTGTGCGCGGGTTCGACGCCACGCTGGCCGAGCTGCTGGGCGCGCTTTTCTCCGAACACGATGGCGACGCCGTGCCGCCGCCGTCTCACGCCGGGCGGTCACGCCTTAAGGGGTGGCCGCGAATCCGGCCTCGCCCGGAGCCCGGGCTCCCGCCCGCGATGGCCGATGCCCTGACGCGGCCGCGCACGTTCGACGACAGCCGCATCCGCCGGGAACTGGGGTTCCAGCCCGAGTTCGACCTTCGCGCCACGGCGGAGGCAATGGCCGCATCCTACTGGGAGCGAGAGATCGAGCGTCTGCGCGAGCCGGCCTGAGCGGCGCGCGTTCCCAATCCCTCACGTTGGCTCTACAATGACCCCGGACGGAAACCTTCGCGCCGGGGAAGGGACTCGTTGACCACTCCCATCCGCCGTCAGTATCTCGAGATCAAGCGGCGATATCCTCACGCCATCGTCTTCTTCCGCCTCGGCGACTTCTACGAGACCTTCGACGAGGACGCCAACGTCTGCGCGCGGGAACTGGACATCACGCTCACCTCAAACCCGATGGGGAAGAATCTGAGGGTGCCGCTGGCGGGCATCCCTTACCACGCGCTGGAAGGCTACCTGGCGAAGCTTGTGGCGAAGGGCTACAAGGTAGCCATCGCCGAGCAGATCGGCGACCCGGCGAAGGCGAAGGGCCTCGTCGAGCGCGAGGTCGTGCGGGTCGTGACGCCGGGCACGGTGCTGGAGAGCGGCCTGCTGGACGAACAGGCCAACAACTACCTGGCGGCGGTGGTGCCGCCGGTTCCCCGCGGCCGTCAGACAGCGGCGCCGTGGCCGGATCCTGAGGCCAGCGCCGGCCTCGCCTACGTCGACGTCAGCACGGGCGAGTTCGTGGCGCTGGAGGTCCCAGCGGGCCGGGTCGTCTCCGAACTCGACCAGCTGCGCGCCGCCGAGGCCGTGCTGCCCGAGGGGATGGAGCCGCCGCCGGGGATCGGCTGTCACGTATCCGCCTTCGATCCGTACTGGTTCAATCAGCAGGTTGCCGACGAGGAGCTACGACGGCACTTCGGCGTCGCCTCGCTGGAGGCGTTCGGGCTGCGCGGCTGGCCGCTGGCCGTCGCCGCCGCCGGGGCCGCGCTGGCGTACGTCCGCGAGCATCAGCAGTCGTGCCTTTCCTACCTCCGGGGGCTGACGGCGGGCCGTCCTGAGGGCGTGATGGGCCTCGACGCCTCGACCCTGCGGCACCTAGAGGTGTTCGAGGCGGGCCGCGACCGCAAGCGCGAAGGATCGCTACTGGCGACGCTGGACTTTACGCAGACGGCCATGGGCGCGCGCCTCCTGCTCCGCCGCCTCGGCCAGCCGCTGCTCGACCCCGGCGAGATCGACCGGCGGCTGGACCAGGTGGAGCGCTTCGTGCAGAGCGGCCTCCTGCGCGCGCAGACGCAAGGCCTCCTGAAGCAGGTTCCCGACGTTGAACGTCTCGTAGGGCGCATCGGCTCTGGCATGACGGGGCCGCGCGATCTCGTAAGCCTGAGGCGCGGCCTGGAGACGATCCCGCAGCTCCGCCGAGCGCTGGAAGGCGCGGGGGACGCCGCGCTCGCTGCCGTTCTGGAGCGCCTGCATCCGTGCGAGGACGCCGTCGCCGCCATCGCCCAGGCCATAGCCGACGACCCACCGGCGACGTTGGACGCAGGAGGCGCCATCCGCGCCGGCTTCTCGGAGGAACTCGACGCGCTGCGGCTGATCACGCGCGACGTCCGCCGCTTCCTGGCAGAGCTAGAGACCGGCGAGCGCGAGCGCACGGGCATCAAGTCGCTCAAGATCGGCTACAACCGTGTCTTCGGCTACTACATCGAGCTCAGCAAGGCGAACGCCGCGCTGGCCCCGGAGCACTACGAGCGCCGCCAGACGCTGGTGAACGCCGAGCGCTACGTAACGCCCCAGCTTCGTGACTACGAGAGCCAGATCCTCAACGCCAGGGAACGCGCTGAGGAACTGGAGAGCGACATCTTCCGGCAGGTGTGCGCGCAGGCCACGGGACAGGCCCAGGCCATCCTCGAGACGGCAGGCGCCGTCGCCGAACTCGACGTCGCCGCTGCGCTGGCCGAGGCCGCCTCGCACTACGGCTATTGCCGCCCCTTCGTCGATGAGTCCGATGCCATCATTATCAGCGACGGTCGTCATCCGATGGTGGAGCGGGCGCTGGACGACGGCGTTTTCGTCCCCAACGACGCCGAGTTAAGCGCGTCCGGCGCGCAAATCGTCGTGCTTACGGGCCCCAACATGGCTGGGAAGTCGACGTACCTGCGCCAGGTGGCAGTCATCGCGCTGATGGCGCAGTGCGGGTGTTTCGTGCCGGCGCGGGAGGCCCGCATCGGTCTGGTAGACCGCATCTTCACCCGCATCGGGGCGCACGACGACCTGTCGTCCGGCCAGTCGACCTTCATGGTCGAGATGCTGGAAACGGCGAACATCCTCCACAACGCGACGGAGCGCTCGCTAGTCATCCTCGACGAGATCGGGCGGGGCACCAGCACCTACGACGGTATGGCCATCGCGCGGGCGGTCGTAGAGCATCTGCACAACATGCCGGCGGCGCAGCCGCGGACCTTGTTCGCCACCCACTACCACGAACTGACGTCGCTGGCCGAGAGCCTGCCGCGCGTGCGGAACGCTACCGTGGCCGTGGCCGAGGAGGGCGGCAAGATCGTCTTCCTGCACCGGATCGTTCCCGGCGGCGCCGATCGCAGCTACGGCGTGCACGTCGCCGAGCTGGCCGGCCTTCCGAAGGGCGTCGTGCGCCGCGCGCGAGAGGTGCTCGCGGCCCTGGAACGGAACGGCGCCCGTCATCGTGGCGGTGAGCCACCGCCGCTGGACGAACTCCCCCTCTTCGCCGCCGCGCCCTCGCCCGTGATCGAAGAACTGGCCTCTATCGATCCCAACGCCATGACGCCCCTGGAGGCGCTGACGAAGCTGTACGAGCTGCACCGCAAGGCGCGGGAGGCCGGGCCATGACCATCCGCGTCCTCTTCCCTCTGGAGGCGTCGCGCATCGCCGCGGGCGAGGTCATCGAACGGCCAGCGTCAGTGGTGAAGGAGCTGGTGGAGAACAGTCTCGATGCGGGGGCCACGCAGATCACGGTGGACATCCGTGACGGAGGGCTGACGTCGATCCGCGTCGTTGACGACGGTTGCGGCATAGCCGGTGCGGAGCTGCGTCTGGCCTTCGAACGCCACGCCACCAGCAAGCTCCAGGCCGAAGCTGACCCCTGGCGCATCGAGACGCTGGGCTTCCGGGGCGAGGCCCTGCCCAGCATCGCCGCCGCCGCCGACGTCGAGATCACTTCACGGCCGTCGGAACAGGCCGAGGGCAGACGTCTGCGATTTGTGGCCGGGGAGGCCGTTGAAGAAGGCCCCGAGGCGTCGCCGCCGGGCACGGCAGTCGCCGTTCGGGCGCTGTTCCGCCGCCAGCCTGCGCGCCTGAAGTTCCTGCGCTCTGCAGCCTCCGAGGCCGGGCACGTCGGGAACGTCGTCAGCCGCTACGCGCTGGCGTACCCCGAGGTGCGCTTCACGCTGCGGGCCGACGGCAGGCCCGCCCTCCAGGCGCCGGGCACAGGCGACCTCCGCGAGGCCGCGGCCGCCGTGTACGGCGCGCAGGTGGTGTCCTCGCTGCTCGACGTGTGCCCTTATGAAGACGTTGAGCGGATGGAGCTGGCCCTCCAGGGGCTCGTTAGCCCGCCCCACGTCACGCGCGCCACGCGCAACGACATCAGCCTGTTCATCAACCGGCGCTGGGTGCGCAACCGGGCGCTGACCTTCGCCGTGGAGGAGGGCTATCAGGGCCAGCTTCAGTCAGGGCGGCATCCCTTGGCCATCGTGTACGTGCGGCTTCCGGCGGACGATGTCGATGTCAACGTCCACCCGGCGAAGGCCGAGGTGCGTCTCCGGCGCGAGCGCGAGGTGTTTGGAGCCATTCGCGACGCCGTCCGCGCGACGCTGAACGTCGGCGCGCCGGTGACCGAGATCGCCGCGCCGCGCGTCTGGGGCACCCCGCCCGCCGGGGGCGTCCTTCCGGGGCCGGAAGGATCGGAGGTGCCGGACCTGGCGCTGGCGTCTCCCGCGTACCAGCCAGAGCTGACCCCGCATGCGCCTGGAGTCAACGGCGCTACCGCGGGCGTGCCGATGCTCCGTCCGGTCGGACAGGTGGGCAACCTCTACGTCGTCGCCGAGTCGGCGGAGGGCCTGTACCTCATCGATCAGCACGCGGCCCATGAGCGGGTGCTGTACGAGCGCTTGCTTGCCGCTCTGGAGACCTCGCGACCGGAGACGCAGCCGCTTCTTCAGCCGGCGACGGTGGAGTTGACACCCCGGCAGCAGGCGCTCCTCAGCGAGTACGGCGACGAGCTGCGCGCGCAGGGCTTCGACATTGAGCCGTTTGGAGAGGGCGCGTGGGCGCTCCGCGCCGTTCCCTCTGCCATCGCCGCTGACGCGGGCAAGGCGTTTGCGGCGGTGCTGGACCTGCTGGACCGGGAAGACGGTTCCAGCGAGCGTCGCCACCGGGTCGCGGCGTCGCTGGCGTGCCACGCGGCCGTGCGCGCGGGCAAGACGCTCTCCGGCGCCGAGATGCGGGAACTGGTCGAGCAGCTTGAAGCGACAGCGTCGCCCCGGACGTGCCCTCACGGCCGACCCACGATGCTCCACCTGAGCGCCGATCACCTGGCCCGCGAGTTCCGCCGCCGGTAGCGCATGAAGGCGTGGGTCGTCCGCAGGCCAGGCCCCGTTGAGACTGCGCCCTTGGCGATGGCGGACATATCTTTGCCCCAACCAGGGCCGGGCGAGGTGTTGCTGCGGGTGCGAGCTGCCGCGCTGAATCACCTGGACATCTGG
>JBBITS010000130.1:0-7464 GCA_037440665.1 Chloroflexota bacterium | reverse complement strand
TGGAGTACATGTGGTGGGCGACGGTGAACACGCAGCCGGGCAAGGGGACGCCGCGCGACTGGGAGAACATGGGCGGCGGCTTCCGCGACGGCGTGGCGCAGCCCGGCAAGCTGCCGACCCGCGCCGACTTCGGCGAGGCGTGGGATTTCAACTACGAGGAGGTCTTCTACAGCGGCAAGGGCCGCGACGCCTTCCTCCATCCTGTGGGCGAGCCGCCCGAGTGGGGTCCCAACTGGGAGGAAGATCAGGGCGCCGGCGAATACCCCAACGCCTACTACTTCTATA
The DNA here is from genome assembly GCA_037440665.1 of Chloroflexota bacterium. Classification (GTDB taxonomy): domain Bacteria; phylum Chloroflexota; class Dehalococcoidia; order DSTF01; family JACRBR01; genus DATLZC01. The sequence continues at coordinate 7,179 of JBBITS010000130.1, read as the reverse complement.
TGCCGCGCCTCTGCAACCACTGCACGAAGCCGGCCTGCGCCGACGCCTGCCCGCGCGGCGCCATGTACAAGCGCCCCGAGGACGGCATCGTCCTGCGGGACGAGACGCGCTGCCGCGGTTACCAGTACTGCGTGGAGGCGTGCCCCTACAAGAAGGTCTATTTCAACCATCTGCGCAACGTCAGCCAGCAGTGCATTATGTGCTTCCCCCGCGTCGAGCAGATGGTGGCTCCGGCGTGCGTGCGCCAGTGCCCCGGCCGCGCCGTCTGGTTCGGCATGCTGGACGACGAGACCAGCCCGGTGACCAGGCTGGTCAACAAGTGGAAAGTCGCGCTGCCCCTGCACCCAGAGTACGGCACCGAGCCGAACGTGTTTTACATCCCGCCCATCGGCCCGGCCCGGCTCGGCGACGACGGCAGCTTCGACGAGCAGACGCCGCGCATCCCAACGGAATACCTCGAAAGCCTGTTTGGCCCGAAGGTCAGGACGGCCCTCGCTACTTTGAAGACGGAGATGAACAAGACCCGCCGGGGTGGCAAGTCCGAGCTGATGGACACGCTCATTGCCTACTGGTGGAAGGATATGTTCAAGCCGTTCGACCGCGACCCGGCGGAGATCAAGTGGAAGTAGCCGGGTGCCAGCGGGCCTGAAATCGTACAGACGCGCCGCGAAGCGTCGTAGGACGGGCGTCCTCCGCAATAACGGAGGACGCTTAGTCTTCCTCCGGCGCTTCGTATTCGGTGAGAACGCTGTTCAGGACGGTGGGTAGCTGTTCCCAGAGGCTTTCCTTGGCGACGCCGAAGTGGCCGCCGTGACGCTCGACGGCCTGGCGGTACTCGGGCGCGTCGTGGGTCAGGAGGACGGCGACCTTGAGGTCGGGCCACTTTCTGGCCAGCCGCTGGAGGCCGGCGAGCCTGTCGCCGGTCACCATGTCGATGTCCAGCAGCAGCAGGTCGACCCGCGACTCGGCAATCTGAGAGATGACCTCGGCGACAGTCGACGCCTCGCCCGAGACGAAGCACCGGCCGAGTTCGGCCAGAACGCGGCGCACCGTATCCCGGAAGTGGGCGTTCCTGTCGGCCACCAGCACGTGAATCCGCTGGCGCTGCCGAATCCGCTTCTCTCTGGTGGTGCCGCTATCATTCATGGTGCCGACGCCGTGTCATGCTACTCTGGCCTACAGGCGCCGGGTTTGTCAGTCGGGCAGATCGGGTATAAGCAGGTGCGGTTTTGCCCCACGTTGCCAGAATCGGGTGTGGTATAATCACCGGCCCGGAGTAGAGCCTTGACCCGCGACACGATCGTAGAGATCGTCGATTACCTGGTCCCGGCTGTGCGGGCGGTCACCGATCCGCGGAGCCTGGCGATCCTGCGCGCCCTGGGTTACGAGGCTCGTAGCGTCAAGGAACTGGCTCGGGACGTAGGCCTCTCAAGGCAGGCCGTCAATCGCCACCTGACCGCGCTGCAGGAGTACGGTTGGATCAGGATCCAGCCGGGTTCAGGCAATGGCCGCGTCTACGCGCTGGACGTCCGCCGGGCGGCTATGCTCAACGCGTCCCTCATCTCCCTGATGAGCCGCCTGGACAGCGGCGACGGCGCAGCCGAGGCCGAAGTGCAGGGCCCTGGCCCCCGAAACGGGACCAGCGCTGGCTATTCGGCGCCCGATGCCTGCGCGCACTGCCAGTACTCCTCGTTCGTCCGCGAACTGCTCGACGACCTCGACGAGTCGCTTGTGAAGGCCAGGGAGTACGAGGCCAGCCTGCGGCGCATGTCGTCGCAGATTCTCACGGCCCAGGAAGAAGAGAGGGCGCGGCTGGCCCGGGAGCTTCACGATGATACGGCCCAGGCGCTCACGTCGGTGCTGGTGCGCCTGCGGCTTCTCGACCGGTCGATCACGGATGAGCGGCTGCAGGGGGAGCTGAAGGAGCTACGCGACCTGACCGAAGCGACGCTCCAGGGCGTGCGCCGCCTGGCCATCGACCTGCGGCCTCCGATGCTGGACGACCTGGGACTGGAAAAGGCGCTTCAGGCGCACGTGCAGGACTTCTCGCGCAGGTGGCCGCTCCAGGCGACGTTTACCTGCGGCAACCTGGGCCACCTTGATCCGGAAGTGGAACTGGCGCTCTACCGTGTGGTGCAGGAAGCGCTGGCGAACGTGGCGAAGCACTCGGGCGCTTCGCGCGTCGACGTGCGGTTGAGCCGCCGGGGAAGGTGGCTTCGCCTGCGCATCGACGACGACGGAAGCGGCTTCGACCTAGACGCCATCAGGAATTCGCGCGCGTCCGGACTGGGGCTCTTCGGGATGGAGGAGCGCCTGGCGCTGGTCGGCGGGATCCTCCGGATCGAGTCGGCACCGGGCCGGGGCGTTCGCGTCGTGGCCGAGGCGCCTCTGCCGGGCGGCAGGAGGGGGTAGGGCAGCGGTGAGCGCGAAAATCCGCGTCCTTCTTGCCGACGACCACGCGGTCCTGCGTTCGGGGCTGAGGGCCCTGCTGAACATGGAGCCGGACATGGAGGTCGTGGGCGAGGCGTCGACCGGCCGCGAGGCGGTGGAGATGGCCGAGAAACTGCAGCCCGACGTCACGGTTCTCGACATCTCTATGCCCGAGATGGATGGCCTGGCGGCGGCGAAGGCGCTGCACGAGATGGGGCTGCCCTGCCGGGTCGTCATGCTTACGGTACACGCCGAGGACGCGTACCTGTTTCAGACGCTGCAGGCGGGCGCTTCTGGCTACGTCCTCAAGACCTCGGTCGACAAGGACCTGATGGACGCGATCCGGGCGGCGCACCGGGGCGAGGTCTTTCTCTACCCCTCAGCGGCGAAGAAGGTGCTGAGCGAGTACCTGAGGGGCGCCTGGGCCGAGGGCGGCAAAGGCGAATACGCGGCCCTGACGAATCGCGAGAGGGAGGTCCTCAAGCTCACGGCTGAGGGCTATACCAACAAGGAGATCGCCGAGCAGATGGTGGTCAGCCCCAAGACCGTGGACACGTACCGGCAGCGCATCATGGAAAAGCTGAACCTGCACCATCGATCCGAGCTCGTTCGCTACGCCCTGCGCAAGGGCCTCCTCACCGTCTCCGATTGACCACAGGGAGCTCCCACGGCCGGCCATGACGAGAACGCCCTCTGTCTGGCCTGCGGACGCCGTCCGTTCGTCTCCGGCCGTGGTCCCATCGGCCCTTGTGATAGCGCCGTTGCGATGATCCGCCTGACCGCGCCGCTCCTCGGAGTCGTCGCCCCCGCGTTCCTCGCTGACGCTGGTCCGTCGCCCTGCGAGATGGCGCCGGCCAAGTGCCAGACCGGCGACAGCTTCGGCGCCGGAGCAGGCGTCCTCAGCGAGCCGCAGGTCCTGTACCTGCCGGGCGCCTCGCGCCCTTCCGTCGGGCCCAGTCTGCTCGTGCTGGAGCAGGCGCCTCCTCCTCGTTTCCTATAGCTCTCAGGTCTGTCCGTTCCTTGGAGGTCTGCGCGGGCCATCTCTCGCTAGGGCGAGTCGCCTTCGGAGACCGGCCGTGACGCGCGCAGACGAAGCTGGCTCGTTCGTCAGCCTCCGCTGGAATGGCCAACAGGCATGGCTTTCTTTCTAGCCCGGGACTGGATGGGCCCGTTGCCGCCGCTTTCCTCCACTCCCTCCTGCGGCGGCGACGGCCAGGCCGGTCGAGTCCTCATAGCCGGCAGTTGGGGCCGCTACCGTAATCCGTCCGGTTGCGGCCCCGCCGTGCCCGAGGCCGAGAGACGAACACCTGTTGTCTCTTGTCCGGTCCTCGCGTATACTTCGGCCTAAACGATTAGGTGGGTTATCGCTATGAAGGTCTCGGTACTGCAGGAGCACCTCGCCCGCGGCCTGGGCGTCGTGGGCCGGGCTGTGGCCACCCGCAGCACGCTACCCATTACGTCGAACGTACTGCTGGCGACTGAGGAGGGCCGTCTGAAGCTAGCCGCGACGAATCTGGAAATCGCCCTCAGTTGCTGGATCGGGGCTGAGGTGGAGGAAGAGGGCCGGATCACCGTTCCCGCCCGGCTGCTCACCGACTTCGTGAATGCCCTCGGCGACCCGCAGGCGAAGGTTGACCTGACCCTGGCCCCGCGCTCGAAGCAGGTGCGCGTCGTCGCCGCCCGGAACCAGGCCACCGTGGGCGGTCTCGACGCGGACGACTTCCCCCCAATCCCCCAGGTGCAGGACGGCGTGCAGGCGACCATCGACGCCGCGCCGCTGCGTCAGGCGATAAACCAGACGGTGTTCGCTGCCGCTACCGACGACTCGCGCCCCGTCCTCACAGGCGTGGATACCGTGATGGACGGCGATGAGCTGACCCTCGCCTCGGCCGACGGCTTCCGGCTGGCGGTCCGCAAGCTGAAGCTGAAGAAGAAGGTGGCTGAGAAGACCGACGTCATCATCCCGGCCCGCGCTCTCAACGAACTCCAGCGCCTGCTGGGCGACGAAGACGAAACTGTGGAGTTGCGCCTGAACGCGGCCCGGACGCAGGTCCTCTTCAAATTGAAGAACGTCGAACTGGTGGCGCAGCTCATCCAGGGCACCTTCCCCAACTACAGCCAACTCATTCCCTCGTCGTACGCCAGCAAGGCCGTGGTCGAGGTGAAGGACTTCCTGCGCGAGACGCGCATCGCGTCCATCTTCGCTCGCGATGGCAGCGGCATCGTCCGCCTGCAGTACCAGGCCGGCGAGGAGCTGCAGCCCGGGAAGATGGTGATCACCGCCCGCGCCGAGGAGATCGGCGACAACACGGGCGAGATCGACGCGCAGGTGGAGGGCGAGGGCTCGAAGATTGCCTTCAACGGCAAGTACCTGCAGGAAGTGCTGCAGGTGCTCGACGAGAACAGCCGCGTCGCCCTTGAGACGACGAGCCCATCGAGCCCGGGCGTCATCCGCCCGGTGAGCGACGACAGCTACGTGCACGTCGTCATGCCGATGTTCGTGCAGTGGTGACGGGCCCGCCGTCCGCGGCCCCGTTCTGCTCATCCGAGGAGAGCGGCCTGTTCTGCCGCTAGCCGCTGCGGCGCTTGCTCGCGGAGCCCGGGGACGTGAATCAGCTTCAGCACGATTGGCGTGAGGATCGTCGTCACTAGCGCCATCAGCACCGAGGCAGAGAAGACCGTGCCGTCGACCGCCCCCACCTCTAGGCCAGCGGCAGCAATGACCAGCGCGATCTCGCCCCGTGACATCATTCCCACGCCAACGCGTAACGCCTCCGCATTGCTGAGTCGGCCCAGGCGGGCCCCTAGGAAGCAGCCTACCCCCTTGGCTGTCACTGCCACGGCCATCAGCGACAGGACGAGCAAAGGCGCCTGGCCCAGGCTGGCGAAGTCGGCCTTCAGTCCTACGCCGACGAAGAAGAGGGGCACGAAGAAACTATAGCCCAGCCAGTTGAGGCCGTGCGTAGCCCGCTCTCCCAAATCCGTCTGGGCAACCAGCAGGCCTGCTATGTACGCGCCGGTTACCGCCGCTACCCCACCCAGGTGCTGGGCGGCCCAGGCGTAGCCCAGCGCGACGGCGACGACGAGAGTTAGCTCCGCCTCTTGTGAGAGATGGGATGTCAGTCGGCGCGTGAGAGGGCCCAGCGTCAGTCGGCCCAACAGAAAAGCAATGGGAAGGAAGAGGGCCATCCTGGCTATCGCCAAGAGCGGGTCCTCTCCGCCGCTGGCCGCGAAGACGAAGGCCAGGATAACGATGCCCAGGATGTCGTCGATGACGGCGGCGGCCAGGATGGTCGTTCCTTCCTTGCTCTGAAGGCGCCCCATCTCGCGCAGGGTCTGCGCCGAAATGCTCACACTGGTGGCCGTGAGGATCGCCCCCAAGAAGAGCGTTTCGGCCAGGCTCAGGTGGAAGGCGTAGCCCAGACCGACGCCGCCTGCGAAGGGAAGAAACACTCCACCTAGCGCGGCCGCCAGGGCGGGCACGCTCACCTGGCGCATGGTCGCCGTGTCCGTCTCCAGCCCCGCCAGGAACATCAGCAGGATGACGCCGATGTCCGAGAAGACCTCCAGCGTGCCATTGGAAGAGACGACACCCAGGACCGCCGGCCCAATCAACAGGCCCACGGTGATCTTGCCCACGGGGGTGGGCAAGCCGACGCGCTGTCCCAGGTGTCCGGCCAGCTTGCCTGCCACCATGACAACGGCCAGTACCGCTAGAATATCGGCTTGGGAGTCCATAGCTGTTTAGAAGGGCTGAGGGGACAAGCCCGGCGTCCTGTCCCCTCAGCCGATCCTTGTTCCCGCTGTGTGCGCGTTCAGCCGCGGCTACTCCTACTCCTTCTTCAGTTCCGGGCGCTTGGTCTTGATGAGAGATGGCAGGACTACGAACAGGCCAAAGAGTACACCACCTGCCATCAGCGCCATGAGTCCCATCTCCATCTTCCCTTAGACCTCCTTCTTGGTGTTCCTTGCTCTAGGGTAGCGTTCCTTTGTTACGGCCCTGTTGCGGAAACCTTACGCTGGGGGCAACAAGTGCGTTATCCGCCCGCGGGCTAAGAGCCCCCGCCGCTGGCCGGTGAGAACCCGGGCCGGGCATCGCCCAACGGCCGGGCCTGCGAGGGCTGGGCCGCGGCAGCCGCGATCCCTCCGACGAATTCCGGGTAGCCCACCTGCGTGTGCTCCGTAGCGTCCACGCCTGCCAGCTCGTCCTCCTCCGGCACCCGGAGACCAATGGTCATCTTTATGCCGTAGAAGATGACGGCTGAGGTGATGCCGGTCCAGGAGACCACGACGGCCATGTCTATGAGCTGAGCCCACAACTGGTTGGTCTCTCCTTCGATAAGGCCGGCCACGCCGAGATACGTGCCGTCCGCGAAGATGCCCACGGAAAGGAGTCCCCAGAGGCCGGAGAACATGTGGCACGGCACCGCCCACACCGGGTCGTCCACCTTCAGGACGCTCTCCAGGAAGCGGGCGCCGTAGACGACGATGGGCCCGGCAAGGGCGCCGATGACTACAGCGGCCCAGGGCTCCACAAACGCGCAGGGCGCGGTGATGGCCACTAGGCCACCGATAATGCCGGAGCAGGTGGCGGCGATGTCTACCTTACCCGTTTCTATGAAGCGGATGTAGTAGGCTACTAGGCCGCCGGCCACGCCGGCTAGGAAGGTGTTGACCGCTATTACGGAGATGCGCAGGTCGCGTCCCAGGATTGCTGTAAAAACAAGACGGTGTAGTCTCCGCGGTGAA
>JBBITS010000129.1:7328-7569 GCA_037440665.1 Chloroflexota bacterium | reverse complement strand
GACGCCGACGTTCACGACGACGCCGACCTCTACACCGACTCCTACGTCCACGGCGTCGCCGTCGGCGACAAACACCCACTCGCCTACGCCCAGCCCGACGGCCACCTATTCGCCGACGCCGACCGCCACGAGCACACCGACCGACACGGCGACTCACACACCAACCCCGACGAACACAGCGACAGTAACGCCCACAGCCACGGCGACTGCCACTCTCACCGCGACTCGCACTTCTACCCGC
>JBBITS010000129.1:0-7283 GCA_037440665.1 Chloroflexota bacterium | reverse complement strand
CGACGCCGACAGCGACTCACACGCTCACGCCGATGAGCACTCCGACTCCTACTGCGACGTTTACGCCGACAAGCACGCTCACTCCGACTGCCACGGCTTCGCCCTCGCCGACGGCCACAGAAACGGCGACGGTCAGTCCCACGCCAACGGCAACCTGGACACCGTCTGCCACGTCCACCGACACCCCCGCGCTGACGGCGACAGCCACGGATACGCCTACGCCCACCGATCCGCCGGCCCCCGATCCGCCGCCAACAAGCACGCCCGGCGCCCGGTGGTGCCCCGACGTGACGGGCGACGGGCGGGTCACCGCCGCCGACGTGGTGGCCGAGGTCATGGCCATCCTCCGAAGGAGCCGGAACCCCAGGTTCGACGTCAACGGCGACGGGCGCGTGAACTTCCGCGACCTCGTGGTCATCGCCCGGAGCCTCCGCCGGGGCTGCCGATAGCTTGCCTTCAGGCCGGGGGCCGTAGCTTCGATAATCAGAATGGGAGCAGGCTAGGGCGCCAGAGGCGACGGCGGCGTCCGGAGGGCTTCACCCGGCAGAATGAGCAGCCAGCTTAGCGTTATCCGCAGAGAGGCCGAGGAAGGCGGCTACGCCGCTCGCGTGGAGGCAGCTACCCCCGGCCAGGGCTACTCCGCGCCCTTCGTGCCGCAGCCTCAGAACGCCGATGAGACGGGCCTCAGCCTCTCGGCGCTGGTAGACCTGGTCGTCAAGGCCATCTACTACGCCGGCCGCCCTAGCGCCCAGGCGCTCGCGGCCCAGATCAACCTCCCCTTCGCCGTCATCGACGAGATACTGGCGTTCATGAAACGCGAGCAGATCGTCGAGGTTGTAGGCACGTCCGGCGTAGGCGAGCAGCTCTACAACTACTCGCTCACCGCGAGGGGCATGGAGCGCGCCGACGAGGCCCTGCAGCGCAACCAGTACCTGGGGCCGGCGCCTATCCCCTTCGATATGTACGTCGAGGTGCTGCGCCGCCAGACGGTCGCCGAGATGCGGGTCTCGCCCCAGGACGTCAGAGAGGCGCTCCAGCACATGGTGCTGCCCGATAGCCTCTTGAACGCGCTGGGACCGGCCATCAATTCCGGGAAGTCTATGCTGCTCTACGGGCCGTCCGGCAACGGCAAGAGCACCATCACGGCCTCCATCCGCCAGATGCTGGCCGGCGAGGTCCTCATCCCGTACGCCATCGACATCGACGGGAACATCGTCAAGGTCTTCGACCCGCGGGTGCACGACGAGATCCCGGTGGCCGTCCTCCGCGAGCGCAGGGCAGCCGCCCCGGCGGGCAGCCCGCCGGGGGGCGTCGAGCGCCGCCGTGACCGCCGCTTCGCGATCTGCCGCCGCCCGATGGTCATCGCCGGCGGCGAGCTGACGCTCAAGGACCTGGAGCTGCGGTACTCGCCCCTGACCAAGTTCTACGTCGCGCCCATGCAGGTCAAGGCCAACAGCGGCGTGCTGGTCATCGACGACTTCGGACGCCAGATCATCCAGCCCCGCGAGCTGCTGAACCGCTGGATCGTCCCCATGGAGAACGGCGTCGACCACCTGGCTCTGCACACAGGCGACACCGTCGAGGTGCCCTTCGACGTGCTGCTGGTCTTCTCGACAAACGTGCAGCCGGGGCAGTTGGGCGACGAGGCCTTCTTCCGGCGCATCCGCCACAAGGTCGAGGTGCCAAACCCGACGATCTCCGAATTCAAGGAGATCATGAGGAGGGTGTGCGAGATTTTGGAGTTCCCCTACTCCGACGAGGGCGCCGAGTATCTGATCCGCGAGTACTACGAGCAGCAGGACAGGGAGCTACGCGGCTGTCACCCTCGCGACATCGCCGACCTCATCGTGGACATAGCCCGCTACGCAGGAATCGAGCCCGAATTCTCGCCCGAACTGCTGGCCGCGGCCTGCCAGTCCTACTTCGTTCACCTGGAAGACGGCCACCTGAGCTGACGCGCCATCCGGCGGCGTGCCGCTGGCCGTACGATGCGGCTTCCGCGCGCCTACCCGATGAGCAGGATGGTGAAGTAGTACATGCCCGCGCCGTTGTAAGCCATCCCGATGCCCATCCGCAGGTAGTTGGCGCCCAGCATGTTCTCGAGGTGCGGCGGGCTGGCGGCCAGGCTGTCGAAAGCCACCTGGACGGTCTCGGCCTCGGGGTAGTTGTTGCGGGCCAGGTTCTCGCCCGCGTAGAGGTAGTTGATCCCCCGCTGGGCCATCATGTCGAAGACGTTGACGCCCTCCGGCGTCGTGTGGCTGAAGTAGTTCCGCGACGCCATGTCGGCCGAGCGCGCCCGCGCCAGGTCGACCAGCGCTCCGTCCACCGCGAGCGGCCCAAGTCCCCTCTCGACGCGCAGCGCATTGATGCGGTCGAACAGGCCCTGCTCCATCGCGTTCATCGCCGCGACCGGAGCGGCGGGCGGTGGAGGTGGGGCCTCCGCGGGCGCGGGTGAAGGCTCAGCCGGTGCCGGCGGAACCACGGGCGCCTGCGGCGGTGCCGGGACTGGCGTGGCCGTAGGCGGAACCTCGGTCGGAGTGCTCGTAGGCGTCGGGCTGTAGGTTGGCGTCGGTGTCGGCATAGCCGTTGGCGCCGCGTCCAGTGCCGCTTCGAGAGACGCGCTGTCGCCGAAGAACCCCGCGGCGACGTATGCGGGCCCGGCCGCGGTGGCCGCTGGCGGGCGCTCGCCTCCCTGGTTCAGGAGGAAGACCGACGACGCGGTCACCATCGCCACGCCGCCGCCGATGAGCAGCAGGCGGGCCGCCCTTCTCTGGAAGGGCCTCGGCGAGAGGGCAGCGATGAGCCGGCGGGGATGCCACCACATGGCCCCGGGGCTTCCTTTCAGGTCGTTCCGACGCAAGAGGTTCGAGCGTGATCCCGCTCTCGTATGAGGTGTCGGCGAGTGAGGGAGAGCGATTAGGGGAATGCCGCCGCTGTCCGGTAAGGTTCACCCGACTGTCACCGCGTTTGCCCCGTAGGGGTCCCGCCGGTAGAATTTCGCACGGCGAGGGTCGCTCCGAATCCCCGGCGCGGCCCTCCTCCTGTGCCGTCCAACGAGCGACATCGAAGGAGAGCCCGGTGATCGCTACCGTCGTCGGGAGTTACCCCAAAATCCCGAACCGGCCGCGCCCTGCCCGCCTGCGCAACGCCATCAACCGCTTCGACCGCGGCGACATCACCGAGGCCGAGCTACGCAAGGTCGCGGACGAGGTGACCGTCGAGGTCATCGGCGAGCAGGTCGACGCGGGCCTCGATCTGGTGGCTGACGGCCAGATCCGGTGGGAGGACGAGCAGACCTACCTGGCGCGGGAACTCACCAACGTCTCCATCAACGGGCTGATTCGTTGGTTCGACACGAACATGTACTACCGGCAGCCCATCGTCGAAGGCGGCGTGGCCTGGCAGTGGCCCATCACCGTGAACGACTTCAAGTTCGCGGTGAAGCACAGCGCGAAGCCCGTGAAGGCCGTACTCACCGGTCCGTACACGCTGGCCAGGCTATCGAAGGACTGCCACTACGGGGCCCTGGAACCGCTGGTGATGGACCTGGCCGCCGCCCTCAACCGCGAGGCCCTGGCCCTGCAGGAAGCGGGCGCGCAGATCATACAGTTCAACGAACCGGCCATCGTCAAGCGCAAGGACGACTTCGGCTTGCTTCAGAAGGCCTCGGAAACGCTGACCAGGGGATTGACCGTCGAGACGGCCCTCTACACGTACTTCGGCGACGTCGACGGCCTGTACCCGCAGATCCTAGAACTGCCCTTCGCCATCATCGGCCTCGATTTCGTCGAGGGAGCGAAGAATTACGATGTCATCAAGCGCGCGCGGTTCACGAAGAAGCTGGGCGCGGGCATCGTCGACGCCCGCAACACCCGCATGGAGACAGTCGATCAGATCGTCGAGCGCATACGCAGGCTCGCCAACGCCGGGGCAGACGCCGACTCGATGCACGTGAACCCCACCAGCGGCCTGGAGTTCCTGCCGCGCGAGGTCGCCGAGGCTAAGCTGCGCCGCCTCGCCGAAGGCGTTCGTAAGGCCGAGGAGGCGCTGAAATGACCCCGAAGGGCCTGCTCACCACGACCGTCGGGAGCTTCCCCAAGCCCGAGTACCTCCAGAAGGCTCGCAACGCCCACGCTGCGGGCAAACTCGACGCCGAGGAGCTGCGCCGCCTGGAGCGCCGGGCTACCGAAGAGGTAATCCGCCTTCAGGAAGACATTGGACTCGACATCCTGGTGGATGGCGAGATGGCGCGCGGCGACATGGTGGCCTACTTCGCCGAGCGCCTGGGCGGCATGGAGCTGGGCGGCCTCGTCCGCTCCTACGGCAACCGGTACTACCACAAGCCCATCATCAATGGCGAAATCCGGTGGCTTGAACCAATGTCGCTAGAACTGTGGGATTTCGCCCAGCGCCTTACGCCGAAGCCCGTCAAGGGCATGCTCACGGGGCCGTACACGATGATCGAGTGGTCGTTCATCGAGAGCTACGACACGCGCCGCGACGCCGTCCTGGCCATGGCGCGCGCCATCCACGAGGAGGCCAGGGTGCTCGATGACGCTGGGGCTCAGTACATTCAGATCGACGAGCCCGCGCTCTCGACTCGCCTGGAGGACATCGACCTCGCCATCGAAGCCATGGGTATCGTGACGGATGGACTCAAGGCGCACACCATCACCCACGTCTGCTACGGGGATTTCGCCTCCGCCTATCCCCGCTTCTTCGACATGCCCGTGCGGCAGTTCGACCTGGAGATGGCCAACAGCGGCTACGATCTGGTCGATCTCTTCAAGCGAGGCATTCCAAGCGAAAAGGAAATCGCCTGGGGGGTCATCGACGTTCACAGCCACCTCACGGAGTCGGAAGACGACGTCGTTCGCGGCGTCCGGCTGGGGCTGGAAGTCCTGCCGCCGCAGCGGCTGTACATCGATCCCGACTGCGGGTTGAAGACGAGGACGTGGGACGAGGCGGAGGCCAAGCTCCGGGTCATGCTGGCGGGCGTCCGCCGGGTTCGCAGAGAGCTCGGTCTGGAATAGCGCATACGGGAAGTCAGCCCACAATCCGGAGAAAGGCGCGTATCCCTGCGAGGAGGGACCGCGACCAGTGGAGGCCGTTTCTTGACTGAATCGACATCGACTTCCGCCTACGACGCTCTCGGCTTTGTCTTTCATCCCCGCTCCGTCGCCGTGGTCGGCGCCAGCACATCACAGGGACCTGGCGGGTTCGTGGAAGCCATCCTGGAGATGGGGTTCGACGGCGCGCTCTATCCTGTCAATCCCAAGGCCAGCGAATTGGCGGGCCTGACCTGCTACCCGAGCCTTGCCGACGTTCCCGGCGACGTCGACTACGTCATCTCCTCAATCCCGGCGCCGCTGGTGCCTCAGCTTGTGGAAGACGCCGCCGCGAAGAAGACGAAGGTCATACACTTCTTCACGGCCGGTTTCAGCGAGACCGGCGACGACGAGCGCGCCGATCTGGAGTCGAAGACGGTAGCCCGCTGCCGCGAGTTGGGCATCCGGGTCATCGGCCCCAACTGCATGGGGCTGTATGTCCCCGCGGCGGGCCTTTCGTTCATGCCCGGCATGCCCAGGGAGCCGGGCAGCGTGGCGTTCATCTCCCAGAGCGGCGCCAACGCCGGGGAGTTCTGCCGGGCTGCCGGGGCGCGCGGCGTGCGCTACAGCAAGGTCATCTCATACGGCAACGGCGTCGACCTCCGCGAGGCCGACTTCTTCGAGTACTGCGCCGAGGACCCGGACACCGACGTGATCGCCGCCTATATCGAGGGCGTCAAGGACGGCCCGCGCTTCCTGCGCGCCGTCTCGCTCGCCGCATCACGTAAGCCGGTCATCATCCTCAAGGGCGGACGGACGGAAGCGGGAGGGCGCGCGACGGCGTCGCATACGGGCAGCCTCGCCGGATCGCTGCAGATATTCGACGCCGCCTGCCGTCAGGCCGGTGCCATCCGCGTGGACACCATGGACCAGCTCGTCGACGCTGTCACGGCCACACGCTTCATCTCACGTCTGTCCGGCCCGGGCGTCGCCATCATCGGTGGCGGCGGCGGCCATAGCGTGCTGGCGGCCGACGAGGTGGCCTCGGCCGGCCTGCGCGTGCCCGCCCTGCCTCAAGAGGTCCAGCGGAAGCTCATGGACTTCACGCCAGTGGCGGGTACCAGCGTGCGCAACCCGGTGGATACCAACGTGGGGTTCGGCCTGCAGGGCAACAAGGCGATCTCCGACACCATCCGCATCGCCGCAGAGGCGGAAGAGATCGACGTCATCCTCTATCACACCAGCTTCAGTTGGGGCCCGGCCACGCGCGGCGTCGTCGATCCGGTGAAGCTGGCGCGCGAAGGGGCGGTGATGCTGGGCGAGGTCATGCGCGAGACGGACAAGCCGGTCGTCGTGGTCGTGCGCCCGCCCCTGGGCGCACACGGCGTCGAAGCGACGGTCGCGTTCCAGGATGAGGCTGCCGCGCAGGGCCTCGCGACGTTCCCCGCGGTCGGCCGCGCCGCCGACGCACTGGCTACCCTCCTCTGGGCCCAGCGCCTTCGTCAAGAAGGCGCCTGATCGGCGGCAAGCAGCCTGTCCCTGGGTGCGTCACGACGCCGGTTGCTATACTCCCCCTCGCCCGCCTGCGCCGAAGGGATTCACGTGACCACCGAAATCCGACCGCTGAACCACGAGGAGATGCCGCAGTTCAACGAACTGCTGGCAATCGTCTTCGGCGGCGAGCCGCCACCGTCCGAGCCGTCGCAGACGAGCGACAACTTCGTCCAGCCCGAGTGGACGCTGTGCGCGCTGGAGGACGGCCATCTGGCGACCTCGTACGCCGCGTTTCCGTTCCACATCCGTCTCAACGGCGTGGCGGCGCCCGCGGCCGGCGTTACATGCGTCGGCACTCATCCGGCGTATCGGCGCCGGGGCAACCTGCGCCGGATCACTGAGACCGACTTCCGCAACCGCTACGAGCGCAAGGAGCAGCCCGTCGCCATCTTGCTCGCGTCCCTTGCGGCGATTTACCAGCGATACGGGTACGCCGTCGTCTCAACGACGCAGCGCGCGGTCATCGACCCGCGCGACATCGCCTTCAAGCCGGACGCTCCGGAACCGCGAGGAGGCGTCCGTCGCGCCACACGCGACGAACTGCCTCTCCTCAAGCAGCTATATCGCGAGTTCATCGAGCCCAGGAACGGCTACATCCACCGGGGCGACCCCATGTGGCAGCGGAACATCATCGGCGGCAGCCGGAATTTAGGCGTGCCCTTGCTCGCGGTCTACGAAGAG
>JBBITS010000128.1:0-7572 GCA_037440665.1 Chloroflexota bacterium | reverse complement strand
GCCGCGGCCGCGCGCGACGTGGCGGTCGACAGCCTCGTACGCGATGTTCAGGCCGCCGCCAGGCAGCCCGTCCAGTTCTCTGACGACGCCCGGGTAGTCGAAGCTGGCGCGCATAGCCTCGTAGTCGGTGAGATTCGGCCGCACGCGGAACTGGTCGAGGGGTGGTTTGCGGATGACCGCGTACTCCATGGGCGCCTCCCACAGCGTCCACCAGGGGGTTGTCCGTCGATGGGGCAAATCTAGCCGGAGCCTGATCTGGCGTCAACCGGCGCGAGCCGGGCGCGTTTGCGCCCCGCGAGGGGCAATGTAGAATTTTAGATAGAGTAAGTCATTTGGACGGAGTGGCAGACGTATGGCCTACAAGGATCCCCGCGAGCCCTTCACCCGCCTGACGCCTGAGGAGGCGCGCGACCTGATCGGGCAGAATGGCGTCGCGCTCATCGACGTACGCAACCCGGACGAATTCGCGGGCGGGCACGCGCCCGGCGCTACGTGCATACCCGTGATGTCGGTCTTCGCGCGGCGCGAGGAGCTGCCGGCCGAAGGCAAGATAGTGTTCATCTGCCAGGTCGGCCAGCGCAGCGCCCTCGCCTGCGAGATGGCCGCCGCCGCCGGCATTCCCGAAGACCGCCTGTTCAACGTCGAGGGCGGCACCGACGCCTGGATCAAGGCCGGGCTGCCGGTCGAGAAGTAGGCCGCTTCAGGCCCCAGTCATCAATGGTGCCCGAAGGGCCGCCTGCTCATATACTGTCTTGCGATGGCCCCGAAAGTCGTCCTCTTCGACATCGACAACACCGTGCTGTGGACCGGCGGCGCCGGCTCCGCCGCCATGACCCGCGCCTTTCGCGACCTGTATGGCGTCGAGGATGGCTTCAAGAACGTCGAGTTCTCCGGACGGACGGACACCGCCATCGTCCGCAGCGGCCTCCTTGAGCACGGCCTGCTGAACGGCAACTTCGACGCCGAACTGCCACGGTTCAAGGAAGCCTACTTCGCCCACCTGCCCGCGACCCTGCGAGAGACAGCAGGGGGCAGCGTCTTTCCCGGCATCGAGGAACTGCTGGACGAACTCGCCCGGCGCGGCGTCCATATGGGTCTGGAAACGGGGAACTTCCGTCGCGGCGGCCAGATGAAGCTGGAGCACTACGGTCTCGCCACGCACCTGCGCGAAGGCGGCTTCGGCGACGACTCCGAGGACCGCGACGAAGTCGTGCGCATCGCCATCGAGCGCGTGAGCCCGTCCTCCGGCGCCGAGGTGTTCGTCATCGGCGACACGCCGCACGACGTCACGGCGGCCAGGGCCAACGGCGCGTTCGCCCTCGGTGTCGCGACCGGCAGATCGAGCGTCGAGCAGCTTCTGGCGGCAGGGGCCGACGCCGCGATCGCCGACTGCGCAGACGTGGGGCGTGTGCTGGCCATCCTGGGCGTATAGCGCCTACTTCCGCCCGGCGAACGCCGGATCGCCGTGGTCGAGCCACACGTCGGCGAACCGGAAGTTATCCCCCATCCAGGTCGACCAGAAGGCGTTCTTCACGTAGCTCCAGTGCACCCAGCGCCCGATGGGGCAAACGTACTCGATACGGGCGTTGACCCGGTCGAGGAGGTAGTGCTGGGCATTGAGGCCCAGTTCGCGCCGCCGGTCGAAGTCGAACTCGCGCCGCTGCGCCTCTAGCATGGCGTCCAACTGGTCGTCCTTCAGGCGGAAGCTGTTCTGCACACCTTCTGAGTGGAAGAAGGGATACAGCCAGTCGTCGAGGTCGATCCACCCATTGTCGAACGACCACGTGAAGACGCAGGCGCCGCCGCTATCGTCGGAGCGGTTGCTGGCCAGACAGGCGAAAATCTGCGTGTAGCCCGTGATGTCGAGTTCCGACTCCAGCCGCACACCGAGCGCCGAAGCGCGCGCGCGCTCCATCTGGGGCAGGGCCACTTCCGGGATAAAGCGCGGCTGCCCGGCGAACAGCGCGGGGATGACCTCCGGCGCGCGGCCATCGCTCTTTGCCGCCTCCCAGAGTTTGCGGGCCTCCGCCATGTCCTCTTCGCGGCCCTCCGGGTCGGTGCGGTAGCCCGGCTTCTGAATCAGGTCCTCTTGGGGAATCGCCCATCGCGCCATGGCGGGCGCAACCGGGCCGCTCACCTGAAATCCAGGTCTGCTTCCCAGGCCGCCGAGTATCTGCTCGCCAAGCTGCCAGCGGTCTACCACGAGATGCAGCGCCCGCCGCACCCGCGGGTCGTCGAACGGCGGCCGGTCCACCAGGAGGCGCGTTTGCACCAGGGCGGCCATGGGCGTCTCCAGAAAGCCGTACTGGCTCCGTCCCTGAAACGCCTCCAGCATCGCCTGATCGAAGAACTCGGCGATGTCGACCTGCCTGCTGCGAAAGGCTTCTTCGACCATCGTGTCGTTCTGGGGATGCCAGACCACTTCGTAGCCATCGAGAAAGGGCCGCCCGCCACCCAGCGTTCCCGCGAGGTCCTCGGAGGCGAACCAACGCGGATTGCGGATCACCCGCACCGCCTCGAGCGCCGAGAACTCGTCGAGCATGAACGGTCCGGAGCCGATCATGCGCTCGGGCGCGTTCATCTCGTCGTTGGCGTCGACGCACTCGCGCGGAACGATGAAGGCGCTGCGGTCGGCCATGTAGTGGACGAAGGGAGCCAGCGGCGCTTTCGTCGTGAAGCGAAGGGTGGCGTCGTCCACGACCTCGATGCGGTCCAGGGCCGCCCACTGCCCCGAACGCATGAAGCGCGCGCGCTGCGGCGAGTCTGGGTTGATCTGCCGCTCGATGCTGTACCTCACGTCCTCGGCCGTCACCTGGCGCCCGGCCACGCCGGGGAACGACTGCCGGATGCGCGGGGTATCGTGGAACGCCGCCCCGCTGCGGATGCGGACGAGGTAGGTCGTCTCATCGACGACCTCGGGCATCGCCGTGGCTAGGTCCGGGCTCATGATCTGCCGCACCTCGTCGTCGTACTTCAGCAGCTTGCTAAAGACGGCGGCGTGCATGTTGGTCAGGGGGCCGAACTCGGTCTGGTGGGGGTCGAAGGTGTCGATGGCGATGGCGTCGAAGCCGAACGCGCGGTACATGCCGCCGCGCGACCCCTCGCTGATGGCTGTGCGCGGCCTGGGGTTGTAGTCGGGCGTGCCGTCCAGAGGTGCGATAGTGGTGTCGTTCCGGCAGGCCGCAGCGATGCCTGCCGCCGCGGCCGCGCTGGCCACCAGGAACCGCCGCCGGTTCATCCTGGCGCCAGCGATCCAGTCCCAGTAGCGTCCCACGCCTGCTCCCCCAGTTCCGGGGCCGCCCGTCCGGCCCATCGCAGCGCCCCCAATATACGGCGACGGCCAAACACGGTCGATGGCCGTGATGCGGGCGCTGCATTGACGCGCGTCGGTCAGCGTGTACCATGGCGGCAGCGGACAGAGGAGGCGAAGCATGGCCGGCAGGGACGAAGTGCAGGTAGCGCGTTGGGAGGCGATCCGGAGCAAGGTTGGCGATCACCTGCGCGCGCTGCGCGCGGGCGGCTACAGCCAGGCGCGTCTCGCCTGGGATCTGGAGGAGCTGGGGTTCCGCGTGAGCCAGAGCATGATCTCGCGCTACGAGCAGGGCCTGGGCAGCGTGCCGCTCTCGCTGGAGCGTCTGGCGGGCTGGGCCCTCTGCTGCAACGCGCTCAGTTCGACTGACCTGCGGGAACTCCTCACCCTGGCCGGCTACCAGCTCCCGTGGAGCCTGGGCGATCTGACGCGCTTCGACGACCTGCTCCGCCACTACCGCAGTCTCTCGGAACCTGACCAGATCACCCTGCGTCGCCGGCTGCTCTGGCACATCCTCGGTCTCAAGCCGGAAGAGGAGCGCGTGACGCCGTGACTGCTCACAAAGGCGACATCGCGCGGTACCTGAGCCGCAACCTCCGCTCCCTGCCGACGGCCGGCACAGAGATCGACCGCGCCGAGCGCCTGAGGCGTCTGCTCGAGGAGTGCGGCGTGCACTGCGACGAGTCGCTCCGGCTCGATGGCCTGAGCGCCGTCGTCCTCGCCTCCGAGCGCGGGACCGAGGCCCTGGTGGCCGCGGGGCTCTCGGGCGACAGGAGGCTGGACGCCTATGCCCGCATCGTCGCCCGCCTCCTACTGGACGAACCCGCGGGCGCCGTCGACGCCCGCTTCGAGTACACGGGGCCCTTGCCCTCACACGCGCTGCCGGCGGAGCGCTCGACGCAGGTGCTGGTCAACGGTCTCGCGGCCGCCCTCGCCGGCGGCGACATCGCTCGCGCGCCGCGCGCCCTGTACCTCAAAGACGAGCCGGACCCCGCGCACGTCGGTGCCGCCATTCAGCGCGTGCTCGACCGCTGCAGTCTGGCGCTCTACCGCCGCTCCGCCCTGTACCGCCGCATCCGGGCCCGCAGCGATGTCGCCGCCGCTGTGGGACGGGTTCGCGACGCGCTCACAGGCCCTCAGCCCATCGCCGCGTAACGCAACTCGCCCACCAGAAGTTCACCGGCCCCGCGGTTGCCCGTACCCTCGCCGTGGATTAGCTTTAGGCGGCCCCGCGGAGGCCCTCGTTATGCAAAGGCCGAGCTACCGGCTACCCTCGCTGTTCGCCCGTCGCATTTCGCGCCGGGCGCTGCTAGCGTCCCTGCCGACAGGAAGCGTGGCGGCGGCCCTGGCGTCGGCGTCGTGTGGCGGCGGCCGCGTGAGCGAGACGGCCGGCGCAATGGCTACCTCCACGCTACAACCGGCCGCGACCGGCGCCCTGAAGATGTCTGTGCTTACGCAGGACCTTCTGCCCGGCGCCAATCGCTTCGTGTTCGTCCTCCAGGACGACATCGGGGCGCTGGTCGACAACGTCATCACGCAGATGCGGGTACGCCGGGGTGACCGGCAGATCGATGCGCTCTTCCCGACCATCCGCAGCCTTCCCCGCACCGACGCCAGCGGGCGCGCCGATGGCAGGTTCGTCTACTTCGTCGCCGAGCCTGAGTTCGACGCTCCCGGCGACTGGACGGCCGACGTGACTGCGACGGCCAGGGATGGCCAGCGCTCGGCCCGCTACCACTTCACCGTGCTGGAGCGATCACGCACGCCCGCCCTCGGTCAGAAGGCCGTGCTGTCGAGGAACGACACGCTCGACGACGAACCCGACGCTTCGCGCCTGTGCTCACGCACACCGCCATGCCCGCTGCACACGACGTCGGTGCAGGCGGCGAACGCCGCCGGCCGCACCGTGGTGCTGCAGTTCAGTTCGCCGGCACACGAGACTACAGGGGTTTCTGCGTCGGTGCTCGAACTACTGCTGAGGCTGCAGCCGGAATACGCCGATCGCTTTGACTTCATTCACATCGAGGTGTGGAAGGACTACGCGAATCACGCGTTCTCACCAGCGGTGCTGGAGTGGGGTTTGTTGACGGAACCCTGGACCTTTGTCATAGACCAGGCAGGGAATGTGGCAGGACGCTTCGAGTCGGTGTTTGACGAGGAGGAACTAACTGCCGTGCTGGACTGGCAAACGCGCTACCTGAAGCCGGCGGGGCGGTAGCGACAGGGTAAACGTAACGGGTCATAGATGGTCGTCGATAACATCCGGCCTGCGCCCTCGATCTTTCAATCCCATTTCACCGCCGAAACATCTTGACAGGCTCCAGAGCAGTGCTATCATAGCCATGCTCCGAGTAGCTGAGAGCCGACACCCGGCAGACAAGTCCGGTCGAACGGAGTAGGGAAACGGCCCCAAACCGGGACCCGAAGAAGGAAGGCCGGAGGAGGGTGAAGCCGGGGGGTTGGAGGCAGGTTACTCGGGGCATTTTCTTGCCCGGCGGCAGGCCCCAGTCCTCACCAATGAACGGCTCGCCGAACCGCCGTCTGCCTTCTACTCCGGTGTCTCCCCGCGCAGGTACTCCGCGCCCAGCGTCGCGATGAAGGGCAGATTGCGGAACTTCTGCCCGAAGTCCAGCCCGTAGCCGACGACGAACTCGTCGGGCACCTCGAACCCCACGTAGTCGATGGGCACGTCCACCAGCCGCCGCACCCGTTTGTCGAGCAGGGCGCAAACCTTGAGGCTGCGGGGCCGCCGTGAATCGAGGTTGTGCAGCAGCGTGTTCAGCGTCATCCCCGTGTCGACGATATCCTCGACCACGATCACGTCGCGGCCCTCGACGTTCTCGTCCAGGTCCTTGAGGGTGCGCACGGCGCCGCCCCGGTCGCCCTCGTACGAGGAGATGGCCATGAAATCAACCACGACCGGCAGGGAGACGTGCCGCATCAGGTCGGCCATGAAGCACATGACGCCCTTCAGCACGCCGATGAGCACAGGCTCCCGCCCGGCGTAGTCGCGCGAGATGCGCGCCCCCATCTCGCCCACGCGCCGCTCCAACTCGGACTGTGAGATAAGGACGTCCTGGATGGCCATGGCCTCGGCCTCCGACAGTGGGCCGAAGCCGTACTTGGCCAGCAGTCGCAGGTAGTCCTTGCGGTAGAGGAGCTTTATCTGGATGTCCGGGAACTGCTCGCGGAGTTGCCTAAGCTTGCGATGCTTGTCGGTGACCAGGCCCTGCTTGAGCGTCGTCAACTCGATATACAGATCGAGTGATGGCAGATAGAAATCGGGTGTGAACGCCTCCACCAGACGGTCGCCTTCGTAGCGCAGGGGGAACGACCTCGGCTCGTACTCCCATTCGATGCCGTAGAAGTCGAGGAGGCGGGCGAACTCCTCCTCGCTTTCGTTGGCGAAACGCGCCGGTTCCCGCTTCGGTGTGGGGGTCTGGGCGGACGGGCTGGCGCTCATGGCGGCGTCTCAGGTGAGAATGCTGGTGAGCAGGTTCTTAGTGATGTGCTCGACGCGAAGCGCGAGTTCTTCGGGGACGCTTTCACCATCCGCCCGGCCTGGCGACGACATCAGGAAGTGGCCAAACGCACCGACGGTAATGAGCACGAGATCGCGGGAGACCTCGTCCACGTCGATCTCGCGGACCTCGCCGCGCTGGATGAGCGTACGGAGGATGCGGGCCTGAGCCCGCGACCAGCGCTCGAACAGCATCCGGTACTCCTCGATGGCGATGGGATCTTCGCCCAGCGCTTCCATGAGGAGCACCTTCATCAGGTCGCGGTTGCCATGCATGAGGTGCAGTGCGCCCTGGCAGATGCGGTGGATCACTTCACCGGCAGGCTCCTGCACGTTGGCCCGCTCAAGCTCACTCAGCGCCGGCGTGAACCCGCGCTCTTCCAGCAGCGCCTCGAACAGCTCGCGCTTGGAGGCGAAGTGGTAGTAGATCGCCGCGTCGGTTATACCGGCCGCCTGGGCGATGTCGCGGACGCTGGTCCGCGCGAATCCCTTCTCGGAGAACAGGCGCAGCGACGCGTCGAGGATCTGCCTGCGCGTCAGAGGGCCCCGGCGGAGTTTCCTGGCCCGGCCGGGAACGGGCTCGGCGGTGGCTGTCAGTTGGCTCCCCTCCGCTCCTTAGCAGTTCCTAGATTACGGGCTCAGGCGGGCCGTCGTCAACGAGAAATAGAACGCCTGTGCGCGGCCATGCCACGTCCGGCGGCTCGTTGACCTGCCATCAGCGCCGATGTACCTTGACGCCGAA
>JBBITS010000127.1:0-7613 GCA_037440665.1 Chloroflexota bacterium | reverse complement strand
GGTTCTTCACGTGCGGACGCATGGCGCGCGGCCCGGGACCGTCACCTGCGATGGTGCCGTCCATGACGGCGAACAGGCCGGGGTGGATCTCCTTCTGGATCGCCAGCAGGTCCACCAGCGTCTCGTGGATGCGCGAGTGCGTCCAGTGGCGCTTCAGGTGCAGCAGCCCGCCGAAGGCGTTCTTCATCGCGCCGGTCATCGTCGTGAAGACGTGCGTCTTGAGCGTCGGCAAGTGCACGACGTTCTTCCCGATGAACGCCTGCGGCACCTCGATGCCGTCGGGGAAGATCTTGTCGAGGACCAGCATCTCGGCCTTGGGCGCGTAGCGCACCCAGGGCACGCCGCGGTCGGTCACGTGCAGGCTGCTCAGCCCGTACCTGTCGAGCACGGCCTTGTGCTTGTTGTTGACCTCGCCGGTGTGGGAGTCGACGACGACCGTGCCGTTCTGCACAGGCGCCAGGTCGGTGTAGCCGTCCTCGCGCAGCGCGCGGATGACGCCCTCGAGCTGCCACGGCGTCGTCGAGCAGGCCGGGAAGTAGCGCTGCCACGAGATGTTGATCTTGAGCGCGGCCGGGACGCCCTTCGGCAGCGCGTCCTGGTAGCCGGCGAGGCGCATGACGCGGCCGACGTCGTCGAGCACGGTGTTGGCGCTGGTGTAGATGACGGCGACCTTCGCGTGGGTGACGCGGGCGGGCGCGGGCTCCAGAGACGGCGCGGGGTCGTGTTCGATGGTCACGGGCGGACTCCTGATGTCAGCTTCGGACGATGGCTCTTTGGGCCTCGATCGATGTTATCACGGCGGGCGGGAGTAGCGCCCCCCGGCCCGTATTTCCCTTGACACACAGGTAGGCCGGCGGGACAATCCACGCGTTCGCCCCGCCTTCGGGCAAGGACGACGCCACACCGCAGCCAGTTCCGTTCACGAGCGCGCCTCGATCCGGTTCTCACGGGAAGGACCGCCTGCCCCGGCCGGTTCAAGCGCTAGATGCGAAGGGAGACACCAGTCATGGAGTTCAAGGAAGTCGTCGGACGGCGCCGCACCATCCGCTTCTTCGACCCGGAGAAGCCGGTCGAGCGCGAGAAGATCCAGACCATGCTCGAGGCCGGGCGCCTGGCGTCGTGCGCCGTGAACGCGCAGTGGCTCAAGGCCGTCGTCGCCGAGCGCGACAAGCTGCCGCCCGAGAAGCTCGATCAGCTCAAGACGCCGGTCGCGAACGTGGCGCTCGACCTCGCGCCGGTGCACATCTACCTGTTCATCGACCTCGGCGTCGTCAACCGCATCGAGGGTTCGCGGCTGAAGGAGCTGGTCGACGTCGGAGCGCTGGCGCCTACGCACGGCTGGAGCCACAAGTTCGTCGATGAGTTCGTCTACCCCCAGATACTCAAGCCCATGACCCAGGGGCCCGGCTACATCGCGGCCGCCGCCGCCGACTGCGGCATGGCCGCCTGCCAGATGCTGCTCACCGGCGTCGACGAGGGCCTGGGCGTCGCGATGAACACGCCGAGCCCCGCCATCATCAAGCAGGTGTTCGAGGTGCCCGACGACTGGGTGCCCCTCTGGGTGCTGCTGGTGGGCTACCCGGCCGAGACGTGGGAGGCGGGAGGACAGCGCCCCCGCCCGCCCTTCGAGGAGCAGTACTTCGAGGGCAAGTACGGCGTGCCGTTCAAGCGCGACGAGGCCGTGGTCGAGAAGCTGAAGGCCGCGAAGATGATTCAGAAGCCGGCCACGCCCAACAACCCGGAGCGCATCGCCGAGATCAAGAAGCTGGCCGAGCGCCTCGGCCTCCCGATGTAGGGCAGCGCCGGTGCAGCTTCAGCCCATGCTCGAGTACCAGACCGTTCGCACGTGGCTGGAGGGCCTCCGCGAGCACTGGGGCGGCGATCCCGCGACCGACGATCCCGAGCGCCTGCCGATCCTCGAGGCGTTCTGCAACTTCGCCGACGTCGAGCCGGACACCGTCGTCAAGGAATGCACCCGGATCGACAAGGCTGGCGACCGCCGCATCAGCGTCAAGGGCCGGCGCAAGTACTCGGACCTGATCGACCAGTTCCAGGCGCAGGTGGAGGGCTCGCGCATCCGCAAGGCCAAGTGGGGCAACACCGTGCGCAGCTTCCTGATCCACAACGGCATCCTGCTGGCCGCGGGCGCGCAGATGGCCCATCCGGAGTAGCAGAGGTATAGGGACGAGATGAGCCAGAGGGTCCGGCGACGGGCCCTCTAGTGTTTCTGTGACCGGGTTGCCAGCGAGGGCTACATGGGTTTGGGGAGAGGCTGCTGCCCCGCGACGCGGTCTGCGAACTGACGGCGTATGAACGTCAGGAAGGTTGCCAGCCAGTCCCTCCACTCCGGAGATTGGCCGGACTTCCGTCTCGCCTGTCGCCATGACGCAGCGATATCGGGATGGCGCACCAAGAACGCGCGCTGGAAATCCTCGATCTCGAAACCGACCACGTCGCCATTCGACGGGTCGACGCGCACCCAGAACTCCCCGTCTACATCGACCGCCAAGGCCGCCCGTGGCGGCGTCGTCTGGATGTGCAGGGTGTCTGAACGCCGCTCGTACTTGACGGACCAGAGGTCTGGCGGAGGCAAGGCATCAAAGCGCGGCCTGGGTATCTCGGCTGATGGCAGTTCTACCTTTCCGGCCATATCAGCACCTCGCCTTTCTTGGGCCCGATCACCGGGAATGCCGTCACGACCCAACCTCGGAGGCGGCCGCTGCTCTCACCAGAATACTCGACCACGACACGCAAATAGCCAAGGTCCAGCGGCGGGGGCAACCTCAATGGGCGGTAGAAGACGTGACGCCGTCGATCGACATCGCTCCTGTAGACAGCCAGTGGCTCCCGAATCGTGCGCTCCACGGCGTCCTCGTGGCCTGCCATCTCGGGATGATTTGCCACGATATGTCCGCTCCACTGGCGCCGAGAGCACCGGACTGGCGCGTTGTTGTGCGGGCTTACCGTGGTGAACTTGTCGAACACGGCAAGCCCGTCCTATGACTATAACGCCGCCACCTTCGTGATGTGAACGAGCGCTTCCCTGCGCCTTCTTGCATGACCGCATACTATTGCCTCGCGAATGATATTTCAAGCATTAGCGCGCCGCCGTCCTCGCTCTGAGGGCGTCACCCCCTACCCGAACCGGGACGGCGAGAACGGACGCAACTCCTCCGGCGTCTCCCCCGTGACGACCGCCTGCGCGACCAGACGTCCCGTTATCGGCCCAAGGAGGATGCCGTTGCGGTAGTGGCCCGTGGCCACCCACGCGTTCTCCAGACCCGGCACGGGCCCGACGATGGGCAGGCCGTCGGGCGAGCCGGGGCGCAGGCCGAACCAGTCGAAGGGCTGGCTGGCGGCCGCGAACTGCGGCACCAGATCGATGGCCATCTGCCGCATGCGCCGCAGGCCCTCCTTCGTCGTGCGGCGCCGGAAGCCCACGCGCTCGACCGTCGCGCCCGCGAACACCAGGCCGTTGGCCCGCGGCACGAGGTAGCCGCGCGGGCCCCACACGATCGTCCGGATCGGCGTGACCATCCCGCCCAGCGCCGTCATCTGACCTCGCACGGGCATCGGGGGCGCCACGCGCCCGATCCGGCGGGCGATGCGCCCCGTCCACGCGCCTGCGGCGAACACGAAGTGATCCGCCTCGAACATCCGCCCGCTGGCCCGCACGGCACGGACGCGCCCGCCCCTGACGGCGATGCCCGTGACCTCGGCCCGCGTCTCCATCTTCGCGCCCCGCGCCTGCGCCGCGCGCGCGAAGGCGATGGTGAGCTGCTGGTTCGACACCTGCGCCTCTTCGGTCGAGAGGACGCCCACTACGACCTTCGGCGTCAGCCGCGGCTCTACTTCGCGGACCATGCCACGGTCGAGGAAGTGCAGGTCCAGGCCAGTGTCGCACTGCCACTCCAGACGCCGCCGCAGCTCGTCCGCGCCCGCGTCGTCCAGCGCGACGCGCAGCACGCCTGTGCGCCGGAACTCGACGTCGATGCCGGTTTCGGCCTCTACATCGCGTGCCACGCCCTCGTACTCGCGCAGCGCCAGGAGCGAGAAGCCCAGCATCGGGCCGGGCTTGTCGGCCTCGGCGAGAGGCGCCAGCATGCCGGCGGCGGCGTTGCTCGCTTCGAGGCAGATGCGCCCGTTGCGCTCCAGCAGCGTGACCCTTACGCCCGTCTTCGAAAGGAAGTACGCCGTCGCGCAGCCGACGATGCCGCCACCGACGATCACGAAGTCGCCCGCCTGTGTCCCGGCGGCGCTCATCCGCCGCCCACCATGCGTACGACCTCGACGGCGTCGCCGGCGCGCAGCGTGACGCCCGGCCATCGCTCTTTCGCGACGACCTCGCCATTGACGGCGACGGCGACTGTCTCGGGGTTGACGCCATGCGCGGCCAGGAACTCGGGGATGGTCATCTCGCGCTCGATCTCGCGGGGCTTACCGTTCACTGTGAGGGTGATCATCGTCGCGGCGCCTCCACCCAGCGCGACTCGATGGCGCTCCACAGCTCGCGCGCGGCCTCGCGGGGATCGTCCGCGTCCATGATCGCGCCGATTACGGCGACACCGCCCGCGCCTGCGACGATGAGATCACCAGCGTTGCCCGCCGTCACGCCGCCGATGGCGATCACGGGGATGCTCACCGCCTCCACCGCACGGCGCACACCCTCGACGCCGATCAGGCGCGCCTCAGGCTTCGACGGCGTCGGGAACACCGTTCCGAGAACGACGTAATCCGCGCCCCGGTGCTGCGCTTCGACGGCGGTGGCGGCGCTATGGATCGATTGGCCGAGGAGGAGCGTCGGATCGATCTCGGCTGCGGCGTCCAGGGGCAGGCCGTGCGCGGGGATCTGTACGCCGTCGGCGCCGCAGGCGACGGCGACGTCGACGCGGTCGTTCACGACGAACAGCGCGCGTCCGCGCACCACCG
This sequence comes from Chloroflexota bacterium, assembly GCA_037440665.1. Classification (GTDB taxonomy): domain Bacteria; phylum Chloroflexota; class Dehalococcoidia; order DSTF01; family JACRBR01; genus DATLZC01. The sequence continues at coordinate 2,684 of JBBITS010000127.1, read as the reverse complement.
AGCGCAGAACGAGCGCCAGGTGGTACAGCTCGCGCCCGGGCAGGTCCTTCTCGCGAAGCTGGACGACGTTCACGCCGCCGTCCACGGCCAGCGAAACGGTTTCCTCCAGCCGACGGTCCGTCCGCCGTCCTCGGTCGGTGACGAGCATGAGCGCCGGGCGCCGCCAGCGCCGCATCTTCTCGCCGTGGGTCACACCCGCACCACGCCCTCTTCTGGGCTCGACGCCGAGGCGAATGGCTTGCGCGGAATGCGCCCTGCCAGGTAGGCGGCGCGCCCGGCCTCGACGCCCAGGCGCATGGCGGCCGCCATCCGCACGGGGTCCTGCGCCTTCGCGACGGCGGTGTTGATGAGCACGGCGTCGGCCCCGATCTCCATCGCCAGCGCCGCGTCCGAGGGCGCGCCGAGACCGGCGTCTACAACCACCGGCACGCCCGTGTTCTCGACGATGATCCGTATCTCGTCGATGGTCAGGATGCCCTGCCCGGAGCCGATGGCCGAGCCCAGGGGCATGACCGTCGCGCAGCCCGCCTCTTCCAGGTGGCGGGCGAGGATAGGGTCGGCGTGCATGTAGGGCAGGACGACGAAGCCTTCGTCGAGAAGCTGGCGCGCGGCCTCCAGCGTCCCGACAGGGTCGGGCAGCAGGTACTTGGGGTCGGGGATCACTTCGAGCTTGATCCAGTTGGAGCCCGTGACCGAGCGCGCGAGGCGCGCCGTCATCAGCGCCTCGTCGACGGTGCGGCAGCCCGCGGTGTTGGGCAGGATGGTGTACTTCGACCAGTCGATGTAGTCGAGTTCCGTCTTGGCGTTCGGGTTGTCGAGGTCAAGGCGGCGGATGGCGACAGTGACGATCTCTGCGCCCGACGCTTCGAGGGCGGCGACGGTCTCCTCGGGGCTGCGGTACTTGCCCGTGCCCAGCATCAGCCGCGAGCGGAAGCGTTTGCCGGCGATTTCGAGGTAGTCGTTGGTCCCGCTTGCGCTGTCGTCCTTCATGCCATCAGCTCCGCAATGTGCTCTCCGTCGTGCCCGTCAACGAGCGCCAGGTAGTCGGCCAGGCTCATCGGCCCCGTGCGACCTTCTATCACGAAGTCCGCGCGCCGCTCCTCCGGGATCGACTCCAGCAGACGGACCAGCTCGCGCCGGTTGCTCTCCATCTCGGCCAGCAGCGCGTCCGGCGCCGCGCCGACGCGAGCGTCGACCTGACGTTGGTTCCAGACGTCAGTTTGATTGACGGCCTCCAGCTCCTCGCGCGTGGCCTCGCCCAGCGCGACCCGCACGCGCGTCAACGCGCGCAGGTCGTTGGTCACGAGGTGCGCCAGCACGTGCCACCGGGTCCAGTCGCCTGCGATCGGCGCTCGCCACCCGCTCTCGTCCACGTTGGCCACGACGGCCCGGACTCGCGCAGGGGCGGAGGTCAAACGGTCGAGCAGATCGTTCAGTAGTTCCGGCACGTCCGGCTAGCTCCCCTTCGGCGTCAGCTCGATGAGGTCCGCGCCCTCGGACCGCTGGATCTCCCGCGTGATGTGCATGGCGCAGAACTTGGGGCCGCACATCGAGCAGAACTCCGCGCTCTTGAAATAGTCCGCGCCCAGCGTCTCGTCGTGCATGCGGCGCGCCGTCTCCGGGTCCAGCGATAGCTCGAACTGCCGGTTCCAGTCGAAGGCGTACCGCGCCCTCGACAGCTCGTCGTCGCGATCCCGCGCGCCCGGCTTGCCCCGCGCGACGTCGGCCGCGTGGGCGGCGATCTTGTAGGCGATGACGCCCTGCTTCACGTCCTCGATGTCGGGCAGGCCCAGGTGCTCCTTCGGCGTCACGTAGCAGAGGTAGCTGGCGCCCGCGTAGCCCGCCACCGTCGCGCCGATGGCCGACGTTATGTGGTCGTACCCCGGCGCGATGTCGGTCACCAGCGGCCCGAGGACGTAGAAGGGCGCGCCGTGGCACAGCTCCTGCTGCTTCCTCACGTTCATGGGGATCTGATCGAGGGGCACGTGGCCAGGACCCTCGATCATCACCTGCACGTCCCTCTGCCACGCTCGCAACGTGAGTTCGCCCAGCGTCTTCAACTCGGCGAACTGCGCGGCGTCGCTGGCGTCGGCGAGGCAGCCTGGCCGCAGCCCGTCGCCGAGCGATAGTGTGACGTCGTACCTGGCGGCGATGTCGAGCAGATCGTCGAAGCGCTCGTACAGCGGGTTCTGGCGCTTGTGGTGGACCATCCACTGCGCCATCAGCGACCCGCCTCTGCTGACGATGCCGGTGATGCGGTGCTGCACCAGCGGCAGGTGCTCCTGAAGCACGCCGCAGTGCACGGTCATGTAGTCAACGCCCTGCCGCGCCTGGTGCTCGATCATGCCCAGCAGGTCCTCGGCGGTCATGTCCTCGACCTGCTTGAGTTCGGCGACGGTCTGATAGATGGGCACGGTGCCGATGGGCACGGGGCTCGCGTCGATGATCGCCTGGCGGATCTCGTCGATGTCGCCGCCGGTCGAGAGGTCCATGCAGGTGTCCGCGCCGTAGTGAACGGCGAGGTGGAGCTTCTGCAACTCGCCCTCAATGTCCGACGTCACGGCCGAGTTGCCGATGTTGGCGTTGATCTTGATGGTTACGGCCTGCCCGATGCCTATGGGCTCCAGCGCGCGATGGTTAATGTTCGCCGGTATCACCATCCGGCCCGCCGCGACTTCGTCGCG
>JBBITS010000126.1:0-7661 GCA_037440665.1 Chloroflexota bacterium | reverse complement strand
TTCACCGCGGAGACTACACCGTCTTGTTTTTACAGCAATCCTGGGACGCGACCTCACCGGTGCGCTCGCAACTCACAAGGGTGGCGCATGCCTTGGTGGTGGTTGGCTCCTTGGCGGGACTGGCCGGCGCCGCGCTGTATCTAGCTGCGGCGGTCGGTCTCGTGGCCTTTGAGGAGGTTGCAATCGAGCATCCAGCGGAAACGATGCTTTTTGTCATCGTGCTGGGAGCGCCCTACGTGCTTGCTCTTTGGGGGGCCGCCGTATTGGTGCGGCACCGTGCGTTGGGGCTTACCGCCCTCGCGCTCGCCACTGCGTCGTCATTGACGCACCCGCTCCTAGCCGCACTCACCGTTTTGGGCCTGGTGTTCCTTGTGGCCGCCACGCTTCTGGCTTGCGGTACTGCGTCTCTCTTCGTCTCCCGCTTCCGTGGCGACGCCAGCGCCACGAGGTAGTTCGGCGGAGCAGCCCTTCGCGGCGCGTGTTCTCCGTCCGTCTGCGCAGCCTCAGGCGGCGTCCGCCCGAGGCGGAGGCACGCGGTCGCACGTATCCCATTGCCTCTCCTTTCTGGCCTTCGCTTCTTCGAGGCAGCGCAGGAACGCCTCCCGACCGTTGGGCCGGCGTCCCAGGTCATTGAGGTCGTGGATGCCAGGCGGCAAGTCCACGATCACGCACCGGGCGCCGAGCTCCGAGGCGATCTGGGCGGCCGCTCGGCGGCCCACCTCGTCGTTGTCCAGCGCCAGGTACACGCGCCGGAAGCGGCCGAGGGCCTGCACCGTGGAGCGCGACACGCGGGCGCCGAGCAGCGCCACCGCCGGCAGGCCCCACTGGACGGCCGTCAGCCAGTCGAAGGGGCCTTCGGTCACGACCACCTGGTCGCCGCGCACGAGGTCGAGGCCGAGCACTGGCGTGGGGACGCGCAGGTTGAGGTAGCGGGGTTCTTGCCCGTCGACGCTGCGACCGGTGAGCCAGGCGGCCCTGCCGCCACGAATATCAGGGATCACGATGCGACCGAGCATCGTGTCCCGTTCGCCGCTTAGCAGCCCGACATTACGGGCAGCGGTCAGGCTTAGACCGCGCGTGCGCAGGTGTTCGGCAAGGCCGCCGCGCCCGAAGCCGAGGCGACACCGCCGGGCCATGGCCGGGCCGACGCCTCGCGCCGCCAGGTAGGCGAGGGCGTCGCCGGTCTGCCAGAGGGCGTCGTGGTAGAAGGCGACGGCGGCGTCGATCACCTGCGTTTCGGGAGGGCGCGGCGCCGCCTTGTGGGCCGGGGCCGGCAGCCTCACGACCGTTGACGGTGTGGGTGGAACCCGACCGCCAGGCCCGGCCAGCATCGCCGCCGCTTCCTTGAAGCCCACGCCCTCCAGGCGAGCCACGAAGTCGATGACGTCGCCGCCGGCGCCGCAGCCGAAGCAGAAGTAACTCTGATTGGCCGGGTAGACCACCAGGCTTGGGCGGCTGTCCCGGTGGAAAGGACAGCGCCCGACCAGGCGCTGGCCTGACGGGCGCAGCTCCACGCCCGACCGGGCCGCTATCGTTTGGATGAGGTTCGACCGGCGAATGGCCATCACGTCGAACACGGGCTTACTCCTCTCGGACGCGAACGAGGTCGCAACGTGACTCAGAGCACGGCAGAAGGGGGCTCGCCGTCCATGTCTTCGACGCCGCTCCTCATCGGCAGCGCACAGCGGTCGTCCCGCAGACCCCGAGAGCCGCACCGGGGGCAGCGGGCGGGACTCGGATAAGGAGCCCCGCGCCAACCGCAGTCGGGGCAGCGCATGACGTACGCCCCGCCGCCCTGGTGGACCCAGCCGCGGGTCGTGAAGGCGAGCGGCTCGCCACACCGGTAGCAGACGACCGCGGCGAGCATCACTTCGCCTCCGCCAGCTCCAGCCAGCGAAGCCAGAAGGCGGCGTGTTCCAACTCCAGCAGCGTCTCCGGCCCCGGGTCCGACGGCAGGCGCCGCAGCAGGACTTGCCCAGGCCAGTCGCCCGGCGCCCAGTAGGCCGCGTGCAGGCTCTCCGCGTCGGCGTAGCGACGAAGCTCACCCAGCAGCGCTTCGATTGCGGGCGCCACAGACTCCCGCCAGGTCGCTGGGCGCCTGGCGTATGCCTCGTAGTCGCGCTGCCACACCGAGCGTGTGTATTCGCGAAAGCGGCTCTCTTTGGACACGTTGACTCCTCCTTTCCTCGAAAGGCTGTCGGCCGGTTGGCCCGCCCGGCGGTAGGCGCAAAGCTTCCCCAAGGGGCGCACAAAGCCTGGGGCCGCCCCGGCGGGGCGGCCCCAGAAAGGTGTGGTTAGAGACTCGGAGAAGCTAGCTGAGCGGACGCGCGCCCTTGAGGGCGGCAGGCGAGAACCGACTGCCGGGCTTCCAGCGCCGCAGGCCGATGGCGGACACGACCTCGAGCCGCCCGTCGCCGGCGGGCACGAGGACGGCTCCTCTACCGAACGTGGGAGAGTAGTGGACGGCGCCTTCCAGGTTGAGGCGGCGGCAGGCCTGGAGCCAGCAGCCGTAGACCTGGCGTACCAGGGCCTCAGGCATCCCGCTCAGGTCCTGCGGCTCTAGTAGGGCGAGAGCCTGGCGGGGCTCCCGTCGGTAGAACCGGCGGACCTCCCGCAGCGCCTTCTCGACCTCGCCGGTCTTGACGGCCCACTGCTGCCGCCGTATCGTCTCGATAGACGAGGTCAGCACAGGACTGGTGGGGTCAGCTTTCCGGAGTGAGCCCAACAGCCTGAGGGCCTCGTCAAACTTTTGCTCTCTCGCCAGCGCCTCCGCCCGAGCGATCCCATCGCGGAGCTGGGCCTCCCGCCGGCGCTCTTCCGCCTCCCGGCGGGCCGCTTCCTCTCGCGCCCGCTCCTCGGACACGAGCCGGGCCAGGTCCTCCCGAACCGAGAGGGCGGCGAGTTCGGCGCTGAGGGCCGCCAGGCGCAGGCGGGCCGTCGTCATCACGGCGGCAATCGCCGTGGCGATCGCCTTGGCCTTCTCACGGCAGTTCGGGTCGAAGGCCTGCTGCGCTAGATTTGCCGCCCGGCCGGCCAGAGCCTCAGCTTCGACGGCTACTCGCTCCAGTCTCGCGGCGCTGCTCTGGAGCCAGCGATACTGGGCCAGCGCCTCTTCGGCTTCCCGGCGCGCGGCGGCGTCGGCCTCCGCCAGTTCGCGAAGCTCTTGAGCCGCCCGGCTCGCAGCCTCGGCCAGGGCTTCGAGGTCCGCCTCCGTGGTCGGTTGGCTCACGACCGGTACCAGCGCCCGCACCTCCTGCGCTTCGTCAGCGGGGGCGAAGAGGTCGCTGAAGCGGCTGAGCTCCTCTAGGCTCTTGATCACGATGCGTTGGGTCATCGGTGTTCACCTCCTTGTTGGGCTATGAAGCTTGTTCGTCTTCGATCCGTTGGATGGGCATGGCACTACGTTCCTGCCCCTCGTGGTGTCCGCGCGCTTCTGGCCGCAGCTCGACGACAGGGGGAACGGCCCGAATGCGGGGAACCTCCAGGTCGAGGGGCACGTTGAGGACCGGCTTGCCGACGGCGTCCTCCAGAGCATGAGTCAACTGATGGCGCAAGGCCGCCAGCAACTCGTCCTCGCTCACCTGGCGCCCGTTGACGGACAGCGCCAGATGGATAACATAGCGCCGGTCGCCGTCCGCGCCCTCGAAGGCCTGGAGCAGCCCGTTGAGCTGGCACCATTCGCGGACCACCCGCTGAACGACGACCAGCAGCCCCGGCGGCAGTTCGGCGCCGAGGGCGCGGGCGTAGGTTCGCGCCGCCCAGGCTATCTGGCGACGGAGCCTGCGGGCCTGTCGGCGGCGGGCGTCGATGATGACGGTGGGCCGCGAGGCCGGAGGCGCCGGTACAGCCGCACCGCTGCTCTGCGCGCCAGGCCAGCCGCCCGCGCAGAGAGCTGCCGGCCGGTGTCCAACCAGCGTCGGACCAGCCTGGCTCCCCTAGACCTTGACCTTCGTCTCTTGCTCACGCTGCACTTCTTGCTCACGCTGCATTCCTCCTTTCCTCGGTGATTTGCTCGCGTAGGGTGTCCCACACCAGGTCGGCGTACTCGCCCATGAAGTGGCGCTGGCACTCCTCGCCCCTCACGGCGGCGATGGCGAGGGCGAGACGCTTCACCTGCCCGACCGGCACGTCCAGCGCGACCAGCGCCAGGGCCACCTCTGGGTACTCCGAGGGGTCGATGCGCTCGGCTGCGAGCCGGAGCTTGTCCCAGGCGGACAGGCAGCAGATTTCCCGACGGGACGCAATGTCGTGTTGCACTGTGTTCTTCCTCCTTTCGGCCTGCCTGCCGGCAGGCAGGCTTGCTACAGAGGCCAGACCCTTCGACTTCGCTCAGGGCAGGCTCTTCGACAGCACCGCCGCCACGAAGGCGACGCTGCTCATCAGCGCGGCGATGCGGACCGGACCCGGCGAGCGCCGTCCGCTTCGACTTCTATTGCTTCTGCGTGCCATGCAGTGACCTCCTTTCCGTGGTGCTGGAATGCGAGAAGCCCCGCAGGTCGAACCATGTGGGGCTTCCATCAATTGGCTGGTCGCCCCGGTCAAACGGGGCTTCAGCGTGTTACGTGCCTAGGTCTGCGGCCCTCCTTTGTCCTGTTGCGTCCATGCCGAACCTTGCCGCGTACGCCCGTCGGTGACTCCTCGTTGCCACCTGCTCTCTCTGATTCACCACTGGTCCCTCTGGCCAGCGAAGGGGCTTGACGGGACATGAGGTGGCGGGTAGTCTATATGCAGAATTCTGCATACGCTCACCATGAAACAATCCGCCCAACTGCTCCGCGCGCTTGCTGACGAAGACCGTCTCCGTATTCTCGATCTCCTACTGCAGGAACCCGATGGGGCCTGCGTGTGCGAACTCGTGGACGCCTTGCGGACGCCGCAGTATCAGGTGTCCCGCCAACTCGCTGTCCTGCGGGACGCCAGCCTCGTCGCAGGCGAGAAACGCGGCAATTGGGTCTACTATCGTGTCTCCTCAGCTCTTCCCCCCTTAGCGGCTGCCGTGCTGAAGGCCCTGACGGCGAACATCGAGGATGAAACCGTCAGAGAAGACAGGGAGCGTCTGCAGCGGCGCATCAACCTTCGCGAGGAAGGAGCTTGCACCATCGGCTACGAGCCTAAGAGGCGGTTCAGAGAGCGCATACCTATGGTTTGGGGCAAGACCCGTGCCTAACATGGTCGGCAAGCGCTACGTCTGTAAGCACTGCGGCTCGGAGTTCATCGTCACTAAGGGCGGCGATGGCACCCTCTACTACTGTGGCCAGCCGATGGAAATCAAGCAGTGAGGCCGTGAAGAGGGTGCTCTTCGTCTGCACTCACAACTCCGCCAGGAGCCAGATGGCTGAGGGCTTGCTGCGTCACTATGCCAGTGATCGCTTTGAGGTCTTTAGCGCTGGCACCGAGCCGGGCGCGCTTCATCCCATGGCTGTGCACGCGATGGCCGAGATCGGTATCGACATCAGCGGCCAATCCTCGAAGTCAGTGGACCCGTTCCTCGGGGAGCGGTTCGATTTCGTGATCACGGTATGCGACCAGGCGCGGGAGGCATGCCCGATATTCCCCGGTGCCGACCGCCGGCTTCACTGGAGCTTGCCCGATCCCGCAGCCGTCCAGGGCACTGAGGAGGAGAGGCTGGGCACTTTCCGCCGGGTGCGCGACGAGATCGCCGCCCACGTTCGAGATCTTACATCGGGAGGCCCTCGAGCGCAGAAGGCGCCGGCATGAGGGTCATCCACTACCTTCACGACTTCCGGACCATGCCCTTCTTTGTCGCCTTCGCCATGGCGCTGGGCATCGGCATCGGCAAACTGTTCGGCATCTCCGACTACGAGCTGACGCCCCCCATCGACGCCATCAAGGACATCTTCCGGGGCAGCTACGAGTTCAACGTGGGGAACACGCTTGCGCTCGGAGTCGTGGTCGGTCTCTTCATGATGATTTACCCGGCGATGACCAACGTTCGCGTTGACGACTTGGGCGAGGCGTTCCGCTCTCCGAAGCAGTTGCTCATCGTGGCCTTCGCTAACTATGCAATCGCGCCGTTCTTCATGTTCGCCCTCGCCGAGGTCTTCCTGCGCGGCGAAGATGACCTGCATACCGGGCTCGTTCTCTACGGGATTGCGCCCTGCATCGCCATGGTCATCGTCTTCACGTTCCTGGCGCGAGGGAACACGCCTCTGGCCCTGGTGCTAGTAGCCTTCAACTCCATCGCCCAGATGATCGTCCTCCCCTTCTACGCCAGGCTACTCATCGGCAACGTGGATTTCGACGTCTTCGTGGTCGGTGAAAGCGTCGTGCTGTATCTCGGCCTGCCGCTGGTGCTCGGCTTTCTGACCAGACGCATCGGCGTGCAACGCCTCGGAGAGCACGGATTCGAGCGCTTGCGAGAGGGGCTTGACACGCTCTCCATCATAGGCTTGCTCTTCACCCTGGTCGTGATGTTTGGCCTCAAGGGAGACCTGATCGTGGGCGACCCGATGATCATCGTGCGCATGGCGGTGCCGATGGCCATCTTCTTCTTCGTCATGTTCAACACCGTGTACGTGATTGGCTGGCGTTTGGGCCTCAGCTACCGCGACGCGGTCGCTGTCGCCTTCAACAGCACGGGCCGCGACTTCGAGATCGCCATCGCGATAGCCATCACAGCGTTTACGCCGGCGGTGGCGGTCGCCACCGTCGTCGGCCCCCTCATCGAGGTCCCGATTATGCTGACTCTGGTCTGGATCGCGATGCGGACGGAGCAGCGGTTGTTCGGGTTCCGCGCGGCGGCGGAGGCCGTTCGGCGCCGAGCGGCTCGCCCGGAGGCGGTGCAGCCCGCTAACAGCGTGTTTCAGGAAGAGAAAGGTTGGTGATCGTCGTGAGGTGCTATCACTGCGCGAAGATCGACTACGAGCCCTGGCGCCTCAACTACCAGATCGCTGAGGCGGTTGGCGTCTGCCAGCAGTGCGGCGAGGCGGTCTGCGTAAAGCACGCGGTCAAGTCCGACATCCCTCTGCCGGGCGACGAGCACGCCGCGCTGGAGCGGGCACACCCCGTGCTTCTCCCATTGCTCTGCGCTGATTGCTACGAGGCCGTGAAACTGGCCGCTGCAGCCGCCGTCTAGCATCCTTCACCACGCCATCCTCCCGCAGATGGCCGAGGTCGCACTCGCTGTCGCAGGCGTGCGGTCCGTCGTGTCCCTGGAGCCGCACGCACTCGTGGATGCCAAGTGAGGCGCCGCAGGTCGGGTACTCCCCTCCGGCGGCGGCGATACCCTGGCGCATGTGCTCGATGCGCTGCCGCTCCTGCTCCTGAAGCGCCTCCAGCGCCGCCTCGAAGATAGGGAACTCTGACGGCACCACGTAGACGCAGCGCTCGATGTCCATGAGCTCCAGCCACTCCTCGGCGACCTTGATGAGGTGCTCGCTCTTCGCGATCTGCTCCTCGAACAGTTGGATGCTGGGCGCCAGCCCCTTCGGGGTCGGCGTGATGTCAATGGTTGTCACGGATCAACATCCTTTGTCGTGGCGTTCCGCTTCCGTTTCCAGCCGGCGGATCTCCGCCAGCGCGTCTTCGTCCTGCGCCAGCTCAGCCAGCCGCGCTTGGATGTCGGGCGACTGGAGCCACGCCTCGATCTCGTCGCCTGGGGCTACGACCTCTACGGTAAACGCGTGCTCCTCGCCGTCGCC
>JBBITS010000125.1:0-7737 GCA_037440665.1 Chloroflexota bacterium | reverse complement strand
ACCCATCACGTAGTCGACGTACTCGTTGCCGTCGACGTCCCACTTGCGGCTGCCCGCGGCCCGCGCGACGTAGAGGCTGAACGGCGTGAGCCGGCGCAGGTCGTGCGTCACGCCGTCGGGGAAGACCTTCTGAGCGCGGCGCGCCAGCTCCGCCGAGTGGGGATGCAGTTCTTCGAAGCGCGCCGTTATCTTCGACACGGTCACCTCAACCCGATGGAGTGCACCAGCGGCAGGTCGAGCATCGTGATTAGCCCCGGCTCGTGAGCCACAACGCGCGGGATGCAGTTGATCACCACTGCCGCCGTGCCGGTGTCGCCCATGATGCCACCTTCGAGGACCGCGTGGACATGGGGCTCGCCCTCGATGATTATCTCATCGCGCGGACGCTCCACGCCCACGGACATCTGGATGACCATCGAGACCTTCGTCTCACCGCCAACCGTGCCCACTGTTTCCTGACGGATGCCGCTGGCGCGGCCGTCGAGGCCCATGACGGGAACGATCGTCTCTTCCAGCGACTCGAATTCCCACCCGAGCCCCTGCGCGACGAGCCACGCCGACTCCTTGCTGCCGACGTGGCCGAAGCGGCCGGTGGCGAGCTTCGCCTCGAACTCCCCGGGTGTCAGGCCAACCCCGACCTTGCGCTGAAGCTGTTCGCGGCGCCTGCCGACGTCGACCATCCGCAGCAGCTCGACGCGGCGGACGCCTTGGCTGGCTGCCGACAGCGTCAGCGCAAGCGCATCGAGCACGAAACCGGGGTTGATGCCTGTGTCCAGGACGGTCACGCCGTTGGCGCGCGCCTCGCGGTCGAGTTCCTTCGCCAGGCCGTGGTGCGGCCGCCACGGGTACGACAGCTCCTCGCACGTGGAGACGACGTTCTTCTTAGCTCTGACAATGGACAGAAGCTGGGGCATGACGTCGGGGAGGTAGGACCCTGTGGCGTGCAGTACGACGTCGGCGGAAACGCGGAGGGCCTCGTCCGAGTCTGTCGCGATGGGCACTGGCGCAGGGCCACTGGCGCCGATGATCTCGTACAGGTCGCGGCCCGCCAGGGCGGAGGAGACGTCTGCGGCGGCGACGGGCACAACGTCGGGCCGCTGAGCGGCGAGCCGGGCGATGCCTGCGCCGATGGCGCCGAGGCCGTAGTGGGTGGTGCGGTAGATGTCGGCCATGGACGCTAGTATAGAGGCGCGCTCACTTATGCTCGATCACCTCCAGAAGGTCTTCGGCATCCTCGCGCAGTTTGCCTTCGGGAGCCAGGGCGAGGCAGCGTCGAAGGTAATTGGCGGCCTTGCGGTAGAGCGCGCTGGCTTCTCCTGCGCCAGATGGCTCCCGGCCACGGGCGTGGGCGACGAACTCGTAGCACCAGCCCAGGGCGTAGAGCAGCGAGGCGCTGTCCGGAGCGTCCTCCAGGGCGCGCTCCATCTCAGCCAGCCCTTCGTCGAAGCGGCGCAGCCGCGTGACCAGCGTCGTGCCCAGGTACTCGCGGGCCTCGGCGTAGCTCGGGTCCAGTTCCAGCGCCTGACGCGCCAGCCCGACGGCCCGCGCGATTTCCCGCCGCTCGTGGGCCTCCATCGCCCGCCGCAGAAGCAAGCGCGAGTCAGACGCAGCCGGGGACTGCTCGCTCAGGGTAGTCCCTCGATGAGCTTGAGCGCTTCGGAACGGGTGAAGACGCGGAAGGTGCGCGTACGGACGTTTCCCTGGCCGGCGATGGCGAGCGCGACCCGGGCGATGGTTTCGTCATCGGGTGCTTCGGCGATGACAACGTAATCGTACTCACCCATCGCCAGGTACACCTCGATGATCTTCGCGCCCATCGCCTCGAACGTCTGGTCGGCGTTCTGCAGGCGGCGGGAGAGGTCCTTCATGGTGCGGATGCCCTGGTCGGTGAGATTTGCCAGGGTGATGTACGTGGGCACGGCGCGCCTCCTTGCTGTGAACGGCAATTGGGGACAGGTGTTGTCAGCAGGGCTCCATCATAGGATGGGCGGTGAGCCTGTCAAGCAGATGGGTCTAACCGGCAGCGCGAGAGCGCCACGCGCCGCCGTAGGCAGATGGTGTGGGGGAAGTTAGGACGCTACGGGAACGCCGACGCAGGCCGGGTGGATCAGCTCGTCCAAAAGCTCCGCGTCGCAGTAGGCCTCGGCCGACTCCCCGTACTCGGGCAGGCGAAGGCCCGTGTCCCAGAAGTCGGCCTTACGCAGAGGCTCGCGGCAACGGGCGCAAGTCATGAAGACCCGGCCCAGGTGATCGAGAACAATCTCGCCGCGCTCGTCCATTGTCCCGCCTCCCGATGGCGTGATGCAGGAGAAGCAGCCATACCATATCTTCAAACGATGGCGATGGCCCGTCGTGACAAGCTGCTGGGCGTAACCTTGCGGGAAGGGGTGGTAGTGGTCAGCCGTCCAGCAGCGGAAGGAGCAGGCCGGCCAGTTGACGAGCCGCCAGAGCGTCCGGGTGCTGTGGGTAATCGCCTGCCAGGAACCTCTGGAGGGCCTGGGCTGCTTCCGCGCGCCAGACCGCTTCAGTGGCGGCGTCGGGCGAGACGTAGCACTGGAGCTTGCGCGGTCCCTCGAGTCCGCCCTCGGACACGCTCCAGTCCTTGAAGCGAGGGGCGAACCCGGCCCGGACGAGTTGGGCGCCGAGCGGGGTCGCCAGGGGCGGGGCGCCGAGCGCGAGCGCGCGGGCCGTGGCAGCGCGAACGGAGCTGTCGTATTCGACCATGACGTGGCCGCCGGGAGGGATGAGAAGATGCAGGAGCGAGAAGAGGCTAATCACAACGTCATCGGACAGGTCGGCCGTGCTGATCACCTCGACCCAGTTGTACGATGGCAGCGGCCCGGTGTGGTGCAGGCCAATGAGGAGCACGGAGCCGTCGGGAGCCAGTAGACGAAAGGCGCTGGCGCCGTAGCGGCTGACCGGACCGACCTCGGCCCTGACCAAGCCGAGAGGCGTTGCTGCGCCATCGAGCGCCGCGAGGGGATGGTCAGGGCGATTCTGCGCGGACGCCCACACGCTAGACACAGACATAACGTGCGACTCCTGCGAATGCTTGCAGTTTCATCCTAGCAGGCGATCGGCGTTGACACCCCGCCGTGGCGCCGGAACAATGGCTCTGTGGAAAGGAGTGTCCAAGTGGCTTCAGCGCAGCGGTTGAAGATATCCATTGAGTACTGCGTTCCTTGAAACTACCTCCTCAGGGCTGCCTGGACGGCGGCCGAGTTACTCGACATGTTCAGCGACTCCATCGGTGAACTGACGCTGATACCGGGCGAGAAGGGCCGTTTCGAGGTCACCGTGGACGGGGACCTCGTGTACTCCAAGGCCACGATCCGCCCGACGCGCTGGGTGCTTTGCGTGCCGGAGCATTCGCCGGTCAAAGCCGTGGCCGCCAAGCTCCGGTAGAGGTCGGGGCATCCGCAAGACCGGCCCGATGCGCGCCGCTAGGGGCAGGGGCCACCCATTGCCAATACTCCCATTCCCCGTCCCCCTGGATCGCACTAGGACCGTTATGTCCAGCCGTAACTCGACGTAATCCATATTCGGCTACCGGCGGGTCGTGTCGATACTCAAGATGAGGGATAGCCTGGCCACAGCCGGGCCACCGCTGACTGGCGAACGCCGCGCGTGCGGCGTCTGGTGAGGTCACCGAGCATTGAGCCGACTTCCATCGACGGATGAGCCCGGGCTTGCCGCGCCGCCGCCTGCCCACCGGTCGCCCGCGGGACGGCGTACGCTGCTGCTCACCCGAGGCGCAGGCATCGCGCTTATGGCCATCGTGATCGGCTGGTCACTCCTGGGCAAGTACGTTGCCGGGCCGGTCAGCCAGCAGGTCATCGAAGCGGTCCTGCTTCTCGGGGCTGGCGCGGCCGCCTTTGGCCTCAGCGCCATGGCGCGAAGAAGCATGGTGGACATCGAGCGAACCTACTCGGCGCACCTCGAAGCGCTCAGCCAGCGCCTGCGCAGCCTCGCCTACCGCGACTCGCTCACGGGCCTCTACACCCACCGGTACTTCTACGAACAGCTCACGCACGAACTCGAGCGCTCGCTGCGCTACGGCCATCCGCTGTCCTTGCTGATGATCGACCTCGATCGTTTCAAGGCGCTCAACGACACCTACGGCCATCTGATGGGCGACAAGCTACTGAGGCTCGTCGCCGACATCATCAGCGCCAACGTCCGCGGCACCGACATCGTCGGCCGCTACGGCGGCGACGAGTTCGTCGTGATCCTGCCAGACACCGGCCAGCCGGAGGCGCGCCGCGTCGCCGACAAGCTGGCGTCGGCCGTTCGCGGCGGACAGACCTGGGACATACCGGCCGAGAAGCTCACGCTGTCCATCTCCATCGGGGTTGCCTCGTGCCCCGAGGACGCGCGCACGGTCAACGAACTCTTACAGGTGGCCGACCGCCAGCTCTACCAGCAGAAACCCCCCAAGGCGCCCTCGCGCGCGCTGGCGTAGCATAGCCGGCCGCGCCGTGCGCCGCCGCATCGTAACTGGCAGCCCTTCGAAACCGGGTGTTAGACTGCCTGCGGCGCCGGAGAACGCCATCGCAACTCGACAGGAGCGGACAACATCATGCTGAACACCGCCCGCTGGACCATTTTCTCGATGCTGGCCCTGGCGCTGCTCGCGCTGGCGTTCACCGTCGGCTATGTGGTCGCTCGCGAAGACGAGACCACCGTTGTCGCGCCAACAGATGGCGGCGAGCCTCCGGTGTCGCCCTCCGAGGTCGACTTCAGCACGCTGGACGAGATACTGGGCATTCTGCAGCGCGATCACGTCGACGCCGACGAGATCGACGTTCAGCACATGTACGAGAGCGCCATAGAGGGCCTGTTGGAACCCGTTAAGGACACCGGTACGTTTTATGTCGATTCCATCACGTACCAGACGGCCATCGGCCCCGACGGCACCTTCGAGGGCATCGGTGCCACAGTGTCCGAGCAGAACGGCGAGATCGTCATCGTCGCCCCTATCGAAGGTTCTCCCGCCGAGGCCGCGGGCCTCAAACGCGGCGACGTGGTCATCGCCGTTGACGGCGAGTCCACCGAAGGATGGACCGTTGACCAGGCCGTGCTGCGCATCCGCGGGCCGCAGGGCACGGAGGTTACCCTGACCATCCGTCATCCCGATGGCATGGAGGAGGACGTCATCATCGAACGCGCGGAGATCCAGGTCGACAGCGTGACCACCGTGCCGCCAGAGGGTGAGTTGAAGGACGCTAGCGGCAACACCGTGACCGAGCTGGGCTACATCCACGTGCGCGAATTCGACCGCCCCACCGAGGGCGAGCTGGAGGAGGCACTGGACGAGATCATTGACTCGGGAGCAAAGGGGGTCGTGCTCGACCTGCGGAACAACCCCGGCGGCTTGCTGGACGTCGTCGTCAACGTGGCCGACATGTTCTTGGACGAGGGCACAATCCTCTACGAGGTTCAGAAGGACGGTCAGGAAGTGGCGTACTCCGCGCGCGAAGGCGGCGTGGCAACCACGATCCCCGTGGTCGTCCTCATGAACAAGTACAGCGCGTCGGGTTCCGAGGTGCTCTCGGCCGCCCTCCGCGACAACGGCCGCGCGACCATCGTCGGCGAGAAGTCCTTCGGCAAGGGCACGGTCAACGTCGCCCGCGAGCTGTCCGACGGAGGCGCGCTGTTCGTCACCATCGCGCGCTGGCTCACGCCATCGCGGGTGCAGATCGACTCCGTGGGCATCGAACCGGATATCCTCGTCACGCCGTCGGATGAGGACATCGACCTGCGCAGGGACACACAACTCTACCGGGCCGTCGAGGTGCTGGAAGGCATGGTGAACTCGGCCAGCGCCTCGTCGAGCCAGTAGCAGCGAGCGGCCCGCCCGCCGTCCCGCCATGACCATCAAGCCGGTCATCCAGAACAGGAAGGCGCTCCACGACTACGAGGTGCTGCGCCGCATCGAGGCTGGCCTGGCGCTGACGGGATCGGAGATCAAGTCCATCCGCGCCGGCAACGTCAACATCCGGGAGGCCTACGTGCGGCCTGAGGGTGGCGAGATGTGGCTGGTGGGCGCGCACGTGGCCGCGTACGGTCCCGCCGCGCAGTTCGGCCACGACCCGACCCGCCGCCGCCGGCTCCTGCTGCACAAGCAGGAGATACGAGAACTGACGCGTGCCGTCACGGAGCGTGGGCTGACGCTGGTACCCCTCAGCCTCTACCTGAAGAACGGCATGGCGAAGGTCGAGGTCGGCCTGGTACGCGGCAAGCGCCAGTACGACAAGCGCGAGGCTATCAAGAAGCGCGAAGCCGAGCGCCAGATTGCCCGGGTGGTTCGCCGCTAGCCGACGGCAGGATCGCCCTATACGACGCCCTGATGCAGCCACTCCCCGAAGCGCTCGCCGAACATGATGCAGGTCATGTTCAGGTTCGCCCGCGGGACCGTCGGCATAATCGAGGCGTCGACGACGAACAGGTTGTCGAACCCGCGCACCCGGCAGTACTGATCGACGACCGCTTCCCGGTCGTCTGATGTCCCCATTCTGGCCGTGCCGCACGGATGGAATCCCGACGACGCGGTGCTCCGCACGAAGTCGGCCAGAGCCTTGTCGGACTTGAAGACCTCGGGCCCTGGCGAATACAGCCCGTCGAGCAGGCCCTCGAACTCGCGATGCGACCCGATCTCCAGCGCCATCTTTATACCCTCGACCATACGTCCCACGTCTTCGTCGTGCTCCGCAAATCGCTGGTCGATGCGAGGCTGGACATCCGGGTTGCGCGACTGCAGCGTGAGCCGCCCGACTGAGCGCGGCCGCTCGACGACCGTGCCGATGGAGAAGATCCACTCGCCGCCGCGCGCGGGCAACTGCGACACGGGCATCACTTGCATGTCGTTGCGCTCGGCGCCTCCCGTGCTGGTGTAGCGCATCGTCGTCTGCACCAGTGGATCGTCGGGCTTGAGCACGCCGGGCTTCGCGCGCCAGGTGGCGCCCGTCATCGGATGGTCGAGAAGGTTCGCGCCCACACCCGGCAGGTCGGCCACGACCGGGATGCCCAGCTCCCGCAGGTTCGCCTCCGGGCCTACGCCCGAACGCATGAGGATGGCCGGCGACATGATGGCTCCGCCCGCCAGGACGATCTTGTCGCCCTCGAAGAGCTGAGGCGCCCCGTCGATCTCGGCCTCGACACTGGTGCAGCGGTTTCCGTCGAATGCCAGCCACGTGACGAAGGCGTTGGACTGGATCGTCAGGTTGGGACGTCCGCGCGCAGGCATGACGTAGGCCACCAGCGTGCCCACGCGCAGCCGCCCGCGCTTGTTCATCGGGTGCGGGCCGACGCCGGTGGAGGCGGGAGCGTTGTTGTCGGGCGATTCGGGGTATCCAAGCGCGCGGCAGGCGCGGACGAACGTGTCGAGCTGGCGGTAGAACGCCAGCGGTTCGGAGCGAGCGCCGAGGCGCCCGAAGACCACGCCGTGGATGAGGAGCGGGTCCGCGGCGGGCGTGGCTCCCTCCTCGGTGGCGAACACCACCCGGAGGCCCGCTTCGGTGAGGAGCTTCCAGGGCACGGCCACCTCGGTCACGTCGAAATCGCGATCGGGCAACGGGATGAGGATCTCCCGGGGCACTAGAGCACCTCCTCGTCGCGACCCGGCGGAGGAGGCTCGACGCCGACGTACACGGCGAAGATCCCGTCTGCGCCGTCTACCTGGAAGCGAATCTGCGCATCGCGAAAGCGGGGCTCCTGGCGAAGCTCGTCGAGGAAGTC
>JBBITS010000124.1:0-7766 GCA_037440665.1 Chloroflexota bacterium | reverse complement strand
CATCGCGGTCGTCGTTCGGACGGGCGTCGCGAGGCCCGGCGACCGCGTGACTGTCACCGAGCGGGTGGCCGCAAACAGGGTCTGACGGGCCTCCTGGCGGTTCTGGTGTATCCTCGATCTGCGCGAGCGGCGCTCGCGGCATCCCCCTGAGAGAGAAAGGAGTCGGGTCGTGGAAGCGCGCGAAGGCGGGCCCAGTGGCGTCCTGGGCGCCATCGTCGACGGCCTGAGAGGTCAGTTCTCCAACCAGCTCATCTACGGCCAACCGGTGAGCCGGAACGGGGTGACCGTCATCCCGGCGGCGAGCCTGAGAATCTGGTTCGCGGGCGGTGGCCAGAAGGGCTCGGTCGTGCCGAGCCGGGATCGATCAAATGCGCCTGAACACGCCGAGGGCGACGCCGGGGGCGGCACGGGCATCGGGCGGATGAAGCCTGCGGGATTCATTGAGATCACCGACGCGGGCGCGCGCTGGGTGCCCGTGTCTCCGTCGCCGCAGGACGTGGCGCTGCGGCTAGTGCTGCTCGCTGTGGCTTTGTTCCTTGCGCGAAGGGGAGCCCGCAGGCTACCGTTCGCCGGATTGCTGCTAGCCCGCCGGGCGGCGGCGCCCGTGGTAGGGTAGACACAGGACGTATGGCTCAGGAACCCCGCGATCTGCCGTTCTGGGTGGCTGCCGGACGCATTCCTCGCTTCGGGCGGGTGCGTATCGGGCTCCTGGAGCAGCGCTTCGGAGCACTGGAACGTGCATGGAGGGCGACTCCCGGAGAACTGAGGGCGTGCGGCCTTGACGAAGCCAGCGCCCGCGCCTTCGTCCAGGGACGCGACAGCATCGATCTCGACGCCGAGATGCGGAAGCTGGAGGGCGCGGGCGTCACGCCCCTTACCTGGAACGATGAACGCTACCCGCCGCGTCTGAAGGAGATCGACGATCGGCCGCCCGTGCTCTACGCTCGCGGCGAACTGACGCCGGCTGACGAGTGGGCCGTCGCCATCGTCGGGACGCGGCGTGCGACGGTGTACGGGCGGCAGGCGGCCGAGGAGTTCGCTTCGGGGCTGGCGCGCAGCCGGGTGACGGTGATCTCCGGCCTCGCCCGCGGTATCGACGCTCTGGCCCATCGCGCCGCTATCGAAGCAGGCGGCCGCACCATCGCCGTGCAGGCTTGCGGCCTCGACTTGGTCTACCCGCCGGAGCACCGGCGTCTGGCCGAGGAGATCATCGGGGTCGGCGCCATCGTGAGCGACTACCCGCTGGGCACGCAGCCCCGGAGCGAGTACTTCCCGCGCCGCAACCGCATCCTCAGCGGCATGAGCCTCGGCGTGCTCGTCATCGAGGGCGACACGAAGAGCGGCGCACTTATCACCGCGCGCCGGGCTCTGGAGCAGAACCGCGAGGTGTTCGCCGTGCCCGGGTCTATCTACTCGCCGGGCTCCCGGGGTACCAACAAGCTCATCCAGGACGGCGAAGCCAAGCTGGTGTCGTGCGTCGACGACGTCCTGGAGGAGTTGAACCTGACGATGGCCGAACATCAGCTAGAGATGGCCGAGCTGATCCCGGCCGATGATACGGAGATATCCCTACTTCAGGTGCTGTCGGGCGAACCGATACACATTGACGAGGTGCGGAGACAGAGCGGTCTGCCCATCGCCGCCGTGAGTTCTGGCCTCGCTATGCTGGAGCTCAAGGGCCTGGTGAAGCAGGTCGGACGTATGAGCTACATCCGCGCCAGAGATACAAAGGTGCTACAAGGGGCATAACAGGGAGGTACCGGGCCGCCAGTCGCGGCCCTTATCACACGAACGTGGCCAGCAAGAGCAAGAACCTGGTTATTGTCGAGTCGCCTGCGAAGGCGCGGACGCTCTCGGCCATCCTGGGCGCCGGGTACGACGTGCGCGCCTCGGTGGGCCACATCCGCGACCTGCCCAAGTCGAAGCTGGGCGTGGACGTCGAGCAGGACTTCGCGCCTCAGTACATCGTCCCGAAGGAGAAGCGGGATGTCGTCCGGCAGCTCAAGGAGGCCGTCGCCCAGGCCGGCTCCGTGTTTCTGGCGACCGACCCCGACCGCGAGGGCGAGGCTATCTCCTGGCACGTGGTTCAGGCTACGGAGCTGGAACAGGGCCGCTACCGCCGCGTCGTCTTCCATGAGATCACGCCCGACGCGGTGAAGGAGGCCTTCCAGGAGCCGCGCGACATCGACCTGTGTCTGGTCGACGCCCAGCAGGCGCGGCGCGTGCTCGACCGTCTTGTTGGCTACAAGATCAGCCCGCTCCTCTGGCAGAAGATCCGCCGCGGGCTGTCTGCCGGCCGCGTGCAGTCGGTGGCGCTGCGGATGATCGTCGAGCGCGAGCGTGAGATACAGGGGTTCAAGCCACGCGAGTACTGGACCATCGACGCTCTGCTGAACAAAGAGGGCGCTGCGCCGGAGGATGCGTTCAAGGCGCGGCTCTACGGCAGGACAAGCCACAAGAAGCTGGAAATCCCCGACCAGGCCTCGGCCGATGGCCTGGTGTCGGAGCTGCGCGATGCGACGCTGCGCGTCGCCGGCGTCCGCGCGCGGCCCCTGCGGCGCAGGCCGCAGCCGCCCTTCACGACGAGCACGCTGCAACAGGAGGCATCGCGGCGTCTTAACTTCACGGCGAAGCGCACGATGCAGGTCGCGCAACACCTGTACGAAGGCATCGAGATCCATGGGAGCGGCCGTGTGGGTCTCATCACCTATATGCGCACCGACTCGGTGGCTGTGGCCGAGGTGGCGCGGAACGAGGCCCGGCACTTCATTCACGGCCGCTGGGGTGGCCCATACGTCCCGCACCAGCCGCGCGTCTACAAGACCAAGGCCAAGGGCGCGCAAGAGGCGCACGAGGCCATACGGCCGACCTCGGTGACGAGGACGCCGGAAAGTCTTAAGAAGGAACTGACCCCCGACCAGTTCAAGCTGTACACCCTCATCTGGCAGCGCTTCGTCGCCAGCCAGATGGCCGACGCCGCCTACGATCAGACGACGGCCGAGGTCGAGGCGGCGCCGCGCGCCAACCCGTCCGATCTGCTCCACCTGCGCGCCACCTGCACTGTGCTGACCTTCCCCGGCTACCGCGCTGTGTATGAAGAGTCGAAGGATAACGGCAACGGCGATGGCGAGCAGGATCGTCTGCCGCCACTGGTGCAGGGTGACGAGCTGCGGCTGCTGGACGTGACGCCCGAGCAGCACTTTACCGAGCCGCCGCCGCGCTTCACCGAGGCCACGCTGGTGAAGGCGCTCGAGGAAAACGGCATCGGTCGGCCGAGCACCTACGCTCCTATCATCTCGACCATCCTCGACCGCGGGTACGTCGAGCGAGATGGCAGGGCGCTGAAGCCGCTGGACCTGGGGTTCGTCGTGAACGACATGCTGGTGGAGCAGTTCCCATCCATCGTCGACGTCGGGTTCACGGCGGAGATGGAGGAGGACCTGGACCAGGTGGCCCGGGGCGAGCGCGCGTGGCAGCCTGTCATCAAGGAGTTCTACGGACCGCTGGAGGAGGCGCTCGGCCGCGCCCGCCACGCGCCGAAGGCTGTCGAGGAGACGTCGGAGACGTGCGAGAAGTGCGGCCGCCCCATGCTCCTGCGCTGGGGCCGGTTCGGCAGATTCCTCGCCTGCAGCGGCTTCCCCGATTGCCGGAACACCCGGCCCGTCGAGGGCGAGGAGAAGGCGGAGGCTTTGCCGCCGACGGACGAGACCTGCCCGGAGTGCGGCGCCCCCATGGCGGTGAAGCGCGGCCGCTTCGGGATGTTCCTGGCCTGCACCCGCTACCCGGAGTGCAAGGGCGTCAAGCGCATTGAGCGCAAGGTGGGCGTCGAGTGTCCGCTGTGCGGGAAGGGCGACGTGGTCCAGCGTCAGAGCCGCAAGGGGCGCCGCCGGACCTTCTACGGCTGTTCGCGCTACCCGGAGTGCACCTATACAAGCTGGTCGCGGCCGCTGCCCGATCCGTGCCCGTCGTGCGGTCAGCGGCAGCTTGCGGCCTCGGGCGCGAAGAAGACGCAGTGCGGCGCCTGCGGCTGGAAGGGCGAACTGGCGACCGCCCCCGAGGCTGAGCTGGCGCAAGCACCCGCCTGACATCCACGGTAGGCTCCGCGCGGCTTGCTACCACCTTCAGTTCGACCCGGACGAAACGCTTCAACCCACGGGCTGCCTTTGCCTGGCGTTCCTTCTGCTGGAAGTCGCCCGGCCATGCCGGTTGGCCCCTTTTCCCTAAGCGGGAGGTTCAATAGCATTCTCTTGGCGCGTGGCGGCCGCAACGTGCGGCGAGCGTTTGTTTGACCGCAGTCTCGCCCGCCAGTACGATCGTGACGGCGGCAGCCGGAGGGGGTTCTCCGGCGGGCGGCGGGCGGCGCTCGGACCACCACGCAGGAGCGAAGTCGCTTGCAGTTCCTTCTCGAGAACTACCTAGCGGTTCTCTTAGGCACGCTCGTCGGAACGATCCTTGTAGCCACCGCCCTTATCGGCACCAGGCTGCTGGCGCCGTTTTCGCCCAGCAGAGGCAAAGCCACATCCTACGAGTGCGGGATGCTGCCCTTCGGGCGCGTCCGCACGCAGGTCCACTTCCGCTACTACCTGTTCGCGATCCTGTTCCTCATCTTCGATGTGGAAGCGGTATTCCTCTTCCCCTGGGCTGTGTCGCTGGTCGGCCTTGGCGAGACGGCATTCTGGGAGATGGTCCTGTTCATCGCTCTTCTCGGTGGTGGCCTGGTGTACGCGTGGAAGAAGGGAGTGCTGCAATGGCGGTAGAGAAGCCGGACAGGGAGACGGCTACGCCGCCTCCCGCCGAGCAGCAGGCCCCTCCGCCCCGCGAGAAGACAGGCCTCGAGCGCGAAGCCGAGCGCCTCGTGCCGGTCGAGGTCATTCCTGCGAAGGCGCTGTACAAGCAAGTCCTCCCGGGCGTGCTGCAGGTGCCGGCCGACTACATCCTGGCGATGGTCCGCAAGTACTCGATGTGGCCCATGACCTTCGGGCTCGCCTGCTGCGGCATCGAGATGATTGCGACGTACATGTCGCACCATGACCTGGACCGCTTTGGCATCGTGCCGTGGGCGTCGCCGCGCCAGTCCGACGTCATGATCGTCGCGGGCACGGTGACCAAGAAGATGGCGCCGGCGGTGAAGCTGCTGTACGAGCAGATGCCCAACCCCAAGTGGGTCATCTCGATGGGCGCCTGCGCCACCAACGGCGGCCCGTACACCCGTTACGACCGTGTGCTGCAGGGCGTGGACAAGATCATTCCGGTTGACGTGTACGTGCCCGGCTGCCCGCCGCGCCCCGAGGCGCTGATGGACGGCTTTCTGGCGCTGCGCAACAAGATAATGGAGGAGCGGAGCCGCATCGGCGCATGAGCGAGCAGGAGAAGACTCCGAAGCCCGATACAGGTGGGACGCCCGCGCCAGGGAAGGGCGCGGAGGCGTCCGCCTTTCCGTCCGGAACCATCTACGACGTCTTCAAAGAAGCGCTGCCCGGCGTCGCGTTCGAGCCCGCGCAGGGCGCGAGCGAAGTCATCCTCCATTTCCCGGTTTCTGATCTGACGAAGGTGTGCCGCGCGGCGAAGGACGACCCGCGCCTGGACATGAAGTTCCTGCGCTTTCTGACGGCCGTGGACTACATGGACGAAGGGATGGACCTCGTCTATCAGCTCTGGTCTTACACCAGGAAGCACGGCGTCACCCTCAAGACCCGCATACCGGCCGACAACCTGCGCGCTCCGACCGTCACGAACGTCTGGCGCGGGGCGGACTGGCACGAGCGCGAGGCCGCCGAGATGTTCGGCATTACGTTTGAAGGGCATCCCAACCTTGTGCCGCTGCTCCTTCCTGAAGACATGACCGACCACCACCCGCTGCGCAAAGACGTGCCGCTGGCGCCCATCGAGGAGTGGCAGGCCGAGCGTCTGGAAAGCTCGGCGGGTGTCATCGAGGAGGTGGTCGAGGAATTGCAGCGACGCGGCCGGCTGGCGACGGTGGATACGGAAGCTCCGGACGCCGCCGAGGGCGAGGAGGCGTAGGTCCGCCGCAGAGCGGGACGCGAGACGATGACGACGCTGCATCAGCACGAACTAGAAACCATCGATGTCAACGTCAACATGGGGCCGCAGCACCCCAGCACCCACGGCGTCTTCCGCATGGTGCTCACCGTCGACGGCGAAAAGATCGAGGACGTGACGCCGCACATCGGCTACATGCACCGGGGCGCCGAGAAGCTCTCTGAGAACATGGACTACCGGCAGGGGCTGGGTTACCACGACCGGACGGAGTACCTGGCGCAGTTCCACGCCGAGCTGTGCTACGTCGAGGCGATTGAGAAGCTCGCCGGCATCCAGGTGCCGGAGCGCTCGCAGTACATCCGCGTCATCCTGTCCGAACTCAACCGTATAACCAGCCACCTGATGTTCATGGGGGCGTTCGGTGTTGATTCGGGCATCTTTGGCACTACGTTCACGTACGCCTTCCGCGAGCGCGAGGCTGTCCAGGATCTGTTCGAAGAGATCACCGGCGACCGCCTGATGTACGCGTACTTCCGGCCCGGCGGCGTCGCCTGGGACGTGCCGGAGAACTTCGTCGAGCGTGTGCACGATTGTCTGGGCCACGCAAGACAGGCGATCAAGGACGTCGACGACCTGCTGACGCAGAACGAGATGTTCATCGCCCGGACGCGGAACGTGGGCGTCATCTCGCAGGAGGACGCCATCGACTGGGGGCTGACCGGCCCGATGCTGCGCGCCACGGGGTTCAAGTGGGACCTCCGGAAGGAGGAGCCGTATTGCATATATGACCGCTTCGATTTCGACGTGCCGGTGGGCGAGCAGGGCGACTGCTACGACCGGTACCGGGTGCGTCTGGAGGAGATGCGGCAGTCGGTGCGCATCGTCGAGCAGGCCGTGAAGGAGTTCCCGGAAGGGCCGATCCTGCCGGAGAAGATGTCGCGGCGGCTCCGCGTGCCTGCGGGCGAAGTTTACGGGCGCGTCGAGGCACCAAGGGGCGAGTACGGCGTGTACATAGTCTCGCAGGGCGGCGAGAAGCCGTACCGGCTGAAGATACGCGCGTCGTGCTTCTCGAACCTGATGGCGCTCCGCGACATGACCGTAGGCGGCTACGTAGCCGACGCCGTGATGGTCCTGGGTTCGACCGACATCGTGCTGTGTGAGGTAGACAGATAGATGGTTCTCCTCGACGTCATCCCGAACCCATGGCTCGACGCCATCGTCGGTCTGGTCGCCATGGTCGGCGTGATGACGCTGATGGCGCTGTTCCAGATCTGGTACGAGCGCAAGCTCATCGGCCGCCTCCAGCAGCGCCTGGGGCCGATGCACACGGGTCCCTTCGGGCTGCTGCAGACGTTGGTGGACGCCGTCAAGCTCGTGGGCAAGGAAGACCTGCGGCCGGCTACGGCTGACCGCTGGGTGTACGAGCTGGCTCCGTTCGCCATCTTCGTGCCGGCGTTTCTCGGACTGGTGGCCATCCCCTTCACGCGGGACTGGGCCATCTCGTTCATGAGCCTGGGACTTATCTACGTGCTGGCGGTGCCAGGCCTGTCGTTCATCGGCCTGCTCATGGCAGGCTGGGGCTCGGACAACAAGTACGCGCTTCTGGGCGGCATGCGCGCGGCCGCGCAGCTCATCAGCTACGAGATCCCGCTGATTCTGGCGGCGCTGTGCGTCGTCATGGTGACGCACACGGCCGACCTGGTGGGCATCACGACCTGGCAGGGCAGGGTACCGCTCATCGTGTGGCAGCCGCTGGCGTTCTACAT